>CANHHS010000020.1 GCA_947460445.1 Opitutia bacterium
CGTACGCCGTCTTTGCCAAGGCGCTCAAGGTAAGTTAGCACGCGCACTTTGTGTGCAAAGTTGCCCCAGTGACGGTGGAAGCTGCCGATACTCTTAGGAGCCTTGTAAGGCACTAATGTGTTACCGACTTTGCGAATTTGCATCCCTGGGATGAAGTCGACGATGCGATGCGAGACGGCGACCATACCGTCTCCGGGTCCACCACCACCGTGTGGCACTGTCCATGTCTTGTGCAGATTGTTATGCACCGCATCGACGCCGAGTTTGTCGAGGTCGAGCCATCCAGCGATGGCGTTCATATTAGCGCCATCCATATAGACTAAGCCGCCGATTGCGTGAATGCGTTCGGCCATCACGCGGAAGTTTGTTTCGAAGACGCCCGAAGTGTTAGGGTTTGTGCACATCACGCCACAAATGCGTGAGCCAAGCTCGGCAATACGGGCTTCGAGATCGACTAAATCAATTTCGCCACTCGGTGCAGCCTTCAGCACGACGATACCGTATTTCTTGCCATCGATAACTTTGGTTTCAAATCCAGCGGTCGCAGCGGTCGCAAAATTCGTCCCGTGTGCGCTATTGGGAATGAGTAATACGTCGCGGCCATGGTCACCGCGTGCACGGTGATAAGCCTGGAACATCTTAATGCCCACAAGTTCGCCTTGAGCGCCCGCTACAGGCTGCGTGACTACGCCAGCAAGGCCAGTGATAGCCTTAAACCATTCTTGGTGTTGGTAGATGACTTCGAGGCAGCCTTGGACGTCCTCTGTGGGCGCCTGTGGGTGTGCCGCAGTAAATCCTTCAAGGCCTGCCGCCCAATCATTGATGTGCGGGTTATACTTCATTGTGCAGGAACCAAGCGGGAAGCAGCCAGTGTCTGGAGATACATTTTGTTCTCCGAGGCTCGTGTAGAACTCGCGAAGTTCGGCGGCAGTGAAGCCGGGTATTTCTGCAGCCTCAGTGCGACGTAGTGCGGAAGGAACTTCCGTAATCTTCGCGATGCCTGTCGCTTTGCCGTAGAGGCCTTCAAAGAAGGCGACGAGTCGGTCACAGTCTGCAGTGGATTGTAAATCTGAGAGCGAAATTTTGAGTAACTGGCAGTTGCAAGGTGTTCGGCCAGTGATATCGATACCGACGTGAAGTCCAGCTGCTCGACCTTTCTGAATAACGTCAGCAGCAGAACCTGGTAGCATCAGCGAGAATTCATTCCAGAAGGGTTGATCTGCATGGCAGATTTTCAGGCCAGGAATGGCACCGAGTCGCGAAGCAACGGAGACGGCATGATCGCGTCCGGCTTTAACCGCTGCAGCCATGCCTTTGTCGCCGCGCTCTAAGACGGCCGCGCCCGCAACCGTTGCAATGAAGGCTTGGTTTGAGCAGATATTGGAAGTGGCTTTATCGCGACGGATGTGTTGTTCGCGTGTGCTCATAACCATGACGAGGCATTCGCGTCCTGCACTGTCCTTGGCTTTACCGACAAAGCGACCTGGTGTGGCACGAACATCGTTGCGCGTTGATTCAGTGTAACGAACGGCAAAGAGGCCTAGGCCAGGTCCGCCAAAGTTAGCGCCAATGGCGAGGTGTTGAGCTTCGCCACAAATAATATCGGCACCTTTTTTGCCATAGCGGGCAGGTTGTTTGAGGCCTCCTGTGGCAAGGAGCATGGGGTCGACGATGGCGATGGATTTAACGCCGAGTTCAGCGGCAACGTCCGTGAGTGCGTCAACATCTTCAAGTAAGCCAAGGTTGTTGACCTGGGGGAAAGCAATCGCAGCTAGGCGCTTGCCCAACGACGCTGCGGCTGTGCGAATGCCTTCAGCGCTGATGCGACCTGTTTTTGCATCGGGTTGTACGAGGACGATATTTACTTTGGTGTCAGCGGCATGTGTGCGTAGCACTTCGATGTCGCTCGGGAAAATATTGGCAGCCACTAGTACACTGTCTGCTTCATCTACGAGTCGCAGTGCACAGCAAATGGCTTCGTAAAGAGCGGTAGAGCGATCGTAGAGCGAAGAATTAATAGCCTCAAAGCCAGTCAGTTGACTCATTACGCACTGATAAATCCAGTGCGTTGCCAGTGTGCCCTGTGACCGTTCAGGTTGGTAGGGAGTATACGAAGTGGTGAGATTCCGAATGCCGCAAACGAAAGGCACAATTGACTGAGTTTTGTAAACTTGCAGACCGTCACCCAAGAAGGGAGTTAAGTTATGGTTACGCTTTGAAAGCGCTTCCATTTTGTCTGCCAACTCTTGGTAGCCGATTTCGTCAGGAAGGGGTAAGTCGCCTTTAAATTTCACACCTTCTTCGATGTGCGAAAACATTTCAGCGAACGATTTCGCGCCGACGGCTTTGAGCATCTCTTGGATGTCGCCCTCGGAGGCAGGAATATAGTGCCGTGCGAGCTCGCGGTTAATTTTGGCGGGGTCGTAAGGGAGCTTAGCCATGGTTGTGCATGTATTTGTGAAGGCTACCCGACCTCTCGCAACCGTCACCCCCTCGTTTGTAGGGGGTATTAGAAGAATTTAGGGGTGGGGTAAGTAAAAGAGTATATAGGTTTTGAGGGGCCTTGGGCCTTTGTTGGCAAAAGGGGCGGGATTCAAGCCTTCCACCTTATACCTTTGGGGTTTAGTCGTTTAATCCCTTATGCCACTGCTGCCCCAAGGATCTTTTCTTTTTCGGACAAAAACATGGTTCGATCAGACGGACGGCTTAGGCATCCTGCACCATTCTCATTACGTGCTGCTAATTGAACGTGCGCAGAAGACTTTTTTTGTGGAGACAATGGGGGTCGATACGCTTGACCCCGGAATAGCTCCCGACGTTTACGTGGTCGTTCGTGATCTTGATTTACATTACCTCACGCCCATCCGGCCTGAGTGTGAAATCAATATTGTGTTAACCGTGCGCAAGGTTCGTGCTGCCGGCCTGACGGTTGATTTTGAATTCCGATCTATCGACGATAAGACAGTGCATTGCCGTGGGTCGCGTACGGTTTGTCGAATGGATGGCAAGACCCACCAGCCCGCGCCTTGGACGGAGGATTTTAGGAAACGCCACGAGGCGCTGGTCCGTTAAGCTTCGCGCATATTCGACAGGTCTTCCCATTGCATCCGCGTGCAGTGCAGTGCTCGCGCCCATAGAAAATAATTCTCAAGTGAAGTTGGTTCCAGGATGACTCGGGGAAGGCTCGCTTAAGGTCCGACTCTACTTGTTTCACTGATTTTCCCTCGCTGAGCTTCCAGCGTTTCGCCAGGCGGTGAATGTGCGTGTCTACGGGGAATGCAGGGACTCCAAAGGCTTGTGCCATCACGACGGAAGCAGTTTTGTGTCCAACGCCTGGAAGCTCTTCGAGTTCAATAAAAGCCTTTGGCACTTCTCCGCCGTGTTTCGCAATGAGCATTTGGGATAGCCCCACGAGTGCTTTGGATTTCTGAGGAGCTAGCCCAAGTTGCCGAATCAGCTTATGTACACGCGGTACGCCGAGTTTGGCCATCTGTACAGGGTTGCCCCCTTCCTTAAACAGAGCGGGCGTGATTTCATTAACTTTTTTATCGGTGCATTGAGCGGAGAGTACGACGGCAACAAGGAGGGTGAATGCGTCGGTGTGATCCAGTGGGATAGGGGTAGTTGGGTAGAGCTGAGCAAGTTCTTCAGAAATCCATTTAGCTCGTTCCGCTTTCTTCATGAAATTAGTCACGTAAACTATAAGCCAAGCGATCGAGTGCCTCCCATGTGTCGTGGGCGGGTCGCAATCCGAGGTCGCGACGTGCGGCAGAAACATTGAACCAGTGATCTTTAGCGAGTTCGGTTGCGACAAACCGTGTCATTGGCGGTTCGCCGCCGAGGCGCAATGTCGCCCACATGGCTTCCAGTGTAGCACCAGTGGCATAGGCTATGGGCAGTGGGATACGACGTGTCACGGGCTTGATACCGGCGCCTTTGAGTAAGCGATTCACAAACTCCCAAAGTCGGACCGGTTCGCCTTGTGAGAGAAAGTAAGCCTGTCCGTTGGACCGACCTGCCATGAGTGCCTCGAGCGCGTTTAGGTGGGCATCAGCAGCGGTATCGACATGGGTGACGTCGACTTGATTGTTCCCGTCGCCAATAATGCTTAATCGCCCAGAACGTGCGCGTGCCAAGATGCGTGGGAAAATGTGCGGATCGTGAGGACCCCAAATCAGGTGTGGGCGGAGAGAGCAGGTGCGTAGGCCACTGACGATTGCTGTGCGCACGCGGCGTTCAGCTTCGGCTTTGGTGCGGGCGTAATGACAGAGCCAATTTCGTCCATACGGAAGCATCTCATCGGCTCCACGAAAGGACTCGCCGTTAAAAACAACACTCGGGGTGCTCGTATGGACGAGGTAGGGGACGCCTTCTGCTTTGCAGGCATCGATCACGGACTGTGTGCCGCCAATATTGATGCGTTCATAATCTGTACGTGCTCCCCATACGCCTGCTTTAGCGGCAACATGGAAGATGGCCTCGCACCCACGTGCAGCCTGGCGGATATGCTGACAATCAGAGATTTCACCGGCAAAAAATTCTACGCCTCGTGCGGTTAAGTCGGCATGAGTTTTGCGTCCTGTCACTCGTACGCTCCATCCGCGGGCAAGACAGCGTTCAACAATTGCGCGCCCAAGAAAGCCGCTGCCGCCTGTCACTAGCACGCGGCGTTGGCTCATCGTAGTATATCCCCGTCGCGCACAAACCCTCGGGTGTTCCAGGTGCGTGTAACGGAGAGGCGATGTATTTTTGCGTTGTGGCGGATATCGGTCGGCAGCGTTCGTTGAAAAACAATAGCGGCTACGCGCGCAGTGTGTCTATTGGCAGAGGCATGGTGGCGAAGGTCATCGACCAATACTTTGGCTTCACGAAAATCAGCGGGCATGCGACGTGGTTCAATAACTAGAACAGCTCGCTGTTTGCCGCGCGGTCCTAGGCCAATGAGGGCACAGCGCCGAACGTCATCGTGGTCGGAAAAAGATGGCTCTACGGATTCGGTCGTCATTGTGCCGTCCGACGTTTCTAATTTTTCTGCGCGTCGACCCTGGAACCAAAGCCGGCCACGCTCATCGATTGCGCCTAGGTCACCCATGCGATGCCAAATGCGCCCCTGTGCATCGATTGTCTTCGCTAATGCCGTGGCTTCAGGATTTCGGTTATAGCTGCGCGTCACTGTTGGACCTGTGGCAAGGATCTCACCAATTTCGCCCGGGGCACACGGTGTGGCGTGCTCAAGTTGATCCAGTGGCCCATCCTCTTCGCGGACCACACGAATTTCAACGCCGGCAGCTGGACGTCCAACGCACGTGCCTTGACCTCGTCGTGCGCCTGCGCCTGTTTCCGAAAGAATCTCGGCGGACTGGATATTGGTCACAGGTAAGCACTCTGTTGCACCATACGGCGTGTGTACGGTGGCGTTTGGGGCTACCCTTGATAGTCGTGAAAGCAGGCCAGGTGGCACTGGTGCGCCCGCAATCATAATACGATGCAGGGATGGCAGTGTTACGTTTCGAGATTCAGCTGCCCGAGATAGAATGTCCCATAGCGTCGGCGACCCAAAGCTAGTGGTAATACGTTCGGACTGAATGGCTTCAATAAGTGGCTCTGGGTCTGCAGACGCCGGACGCGCGGGGTTCATCCATGGTGTCACGGTTGTGACACCGAGTGCGGGGTTGAAGAGCGCGAATACAGGAAGAAGGGGTAAATCAATTTCTCCCTTGGTGATTCCGAAGGTCTGACGAACCAACGTAATTTGTGCGTCGAGCATGCCATGCGTGTATACGACCCCTTTCGGCGTACCGGTTGAACCCGATGTAAAAAGAACTGCAGCCGTCTCATCGCTTTTGCCCTCGTGAATGGTGCCGGGTCTTTGGGATCGCGCTGCTTCAATGGAGCGGTACCAGCTACTATCTCCAACAGTCACTCGTGTTTTCAGACTCGAAAAAGCATCGAGTGGGAGGTGTGAAAAAAGCGTTGCCCGCCGAATGCCAATTAAAGCGGACGGGCGAGTTTTTGCGATACACTTGAGCAACATTCCAAGCCCCATCCCTGGATCGAGTGCAACGGGAATGCCTCCAGCTTTTAGTAACCCGTACATGCCAACAATGAGGTCTTGTCCAGGGCGTAAGGCTAAAAGTACGTGGTCGCCCGGAGCGATGCCAGCTGAGCGGAAAAGCCGAGCGGCTGCGTCACTGAGGGAGTCGAGTTCGCCAAAACTCGAAGTGTGGTAGCCAATATGTCCATCAGGGCCGAGTGATACGGGGGACTTGATTGCAGTGACATGCGGTCGCTCCTGGGCGATTTGGCGCAGGTGACGAGCGACGTTGTGCGAGGATGGCTCCATCTCTACGGGCACAAACTACGAAGGACCGCAGGCGCTCCGCAAGAGGCTTCCCGGGTATAAAAAAGCCCCTTTGAAAAAAGGGGCTTTGGGGGACGAGCTAGAAGCTCAGTAGTCGGTAATCGTGATAGCGCCCCAAAGAAGGGTAATACGGTCACCGCTCGTTGTTCGGCGCGCATAGAGCTCGTCTGTCTTTAAGCGAATCGTCGCTGAATTGTTTGAAGCATACGAAGAAGGTTCGATGACAACGAGGCCAAGAAAGTTATGGGAGGGCTCCATGGCGACGCCGCGGCCGTGATTCGGGGTGTCGTAAGTGGTGCAACCAGTCAAAATGGCAGTCGCTATCAGAAGGAGGTTTGAGGTCTTCATCAGTAGGGTGGTGTTTGTTATCATCTGTCTTGGTCGGGTTAGAGACAAGTCTGGATTAGGGTTTATCGACCCAAATTCATCCACATTTCGACCAGTTCGTTGCCTCTAAAGAACCAGATAGCCCCAGCGATTGCTAAGCTGGGTACAAACGGCACAGATGCAGGTCCTGGGCTATTTTTAATACGGGCCCGAATTAGACTAGGAAGTACAAGCACAAGGCCGACGATTGCTCCGCCGAAGAGAGTGAAAAGTGCACCCTGCCAGCCGCCGAACGCTCCCATGCCTGCGCAAAGTATAATGTCCGCTTCTCCCATAGCTTCTTTACCAAAGAAGACGGTGCCGAGGGTGCGAACCCACCATGTTGCAGCTGTACCCACAGCCACGCCAACGAGCGCGGTTTCTAGTGATGCGATGCGATCAAGGATGGCGAGTGAATGTCCACCTTCTCCGTGTATCGATGGCAAGGCGACGGCGAGGGTGAGGCCGATTGCGACCAGTAAGAAGTTGGGTCCGTCTGGCACGAGCATGGAGTCAATGTCGCAAGCCGTCAGCAGAAGGAGTATTGGTAAAAGGAAAGATGCTGCGATCGCACGGTCGGCGGGGAGCCAAAACCAAGCAGCTGCTAGGGCTAATCCGCCGGCAACTTCAAGTAGGGGATAGCGTAAGGAAATGGCTTGTCCGCAACAGCGAGCCTTCCCTCGGAGGGTGAGCCATCCGATGACAGGTATGTTTAACCAGAAAGGAATCCGTTGTCCGCAAGCACAGCTTGAGGGCGGGCTTACAATCGATTTTCCAGTTGGAATGCGATGGGCGCAAACATTGAGAAAAGAACCAATACACAACCCGATGATTCCTGCGATAGAAGCCACGGCAAACGCGTGGTGCTCGCGCAGTTGCTCAATTTCTATCAGCGTAGGCATAGAATAAAGATACCTTAAATGGGGACGGCCTAAAGACTAAACACGCTGGAACTTTAGCGTGTATTAAATCTCACCCAACGCATGGGCCATGATTTGAATCGGGGGAAGAATGCCTGTCCAGGCTTTGAATGCGAGTGCGCCTTGCCAACGCAGCATGGGTCGTCCGTCGCAAGCAACTATTCCGCGAATACGCGCTGCTTGAACGAGTGCCGATGCTTGTGCGCTATACGTTGCATCAAAAACAAACATGCCTACGTGCAGGTGGGCTGGGTTAATGGGCGAGGGGTCATCGGCCTTAAGCCCGAGTGGAGTGCAGTTGACGATGACAGCGTTCGGGGGAAGATTTTCCTCTGCCAAAGGACCATGCTTAACTTTTGGACTCTTTAGCGCCTCTGTGAGTGCGATGCGGCGTGGCTCTCCGCGATTAAGAATGAAAATCGAAGCACAGCCTAAGCGGAGACAAGCGAAGGCCACTGCACGGGCGGCTCCACCTGCGCCAAGAATGACAAAGGGGCGATCTTCAGGCCCTGCACCGGATTTTTCTGCGAGTGCTTCAGCAAACCCGGCACCATCTGTATTCATTCCGCGCCAACCACGTGGCGTGGGTACAAGGGTATTGGTTGCGCCACAATCTGCAGCGGTGATGTCAATCTCTTGAACGAGTGACATCGCGGAAACTTTGTGCGGCACGGTGAGATTAACTCCTGAGCAGCCCATTAAACGTAAGTGCTCGAGTGCTTTAGGGAGCTCTTCGGGTTGAACCAAGATGCGATGGTAACGCCTTCCACGCAGATTCGGGTGCATGGGTGCCAGCGCCGCTAAAGACGCCTGGTGCATCACGGGACTCAGCGAATGCGCAATGGGGCTTCCAAGTACGGCAAAGTCGCCAGCTTGAAATTTACCTGCAGCGAGATCGGAAGCGGTTAAGATTTCAGCGGCGGCCATGGCGTGATTTTCCGACAAGAGCGGCCGCAAGGTCGAGAAAAGTCTGCGTACGCACGGCATCACCTTTTTCTGCGTATTGCGTGCCCAGGATGCGGCAAGCCCGAGCGAGCGTTGTGCGCGTGTCTGCTGGGCCAAGCAGTTCATTGTCGTCGGGTAAGTCGTTCTCGCGCAAAGCGAGTCGCAATTCGTCAGGCGTCCTGAAAGATCCCCCAGCGAAGCAGTCGACATAGATAGGGTCTTCTTTCTCGTTGAAGTAACCGACCATAAATCGTCCAGGTAGGTCGATGGGAGAGAGCTCCAAGCCTGCACGCCGAGCGACGAGTAGGTAGAGTAAACTTAGGGCAAATGGATTGCCGCGTTTGGTTTTCAAAGCGTGGGATAGCAACGTGTTTTCGGGATCGCCGACGCCTTCTTCGGCACCGCGGTAGCCTTTTTCGCCAAAAATAACGCGACTGAGTGTGCGCAATCGCGACCGGATGTCGGAAGGGGAGACAAGAAGTCCGCGGGCACGTTCACCGAGTTTATCTAAATCATCGCGGAGGGCATTATCTGGGAGTGAAGGATCGATAATGCGCTCCAAGGACAGTAAGCCGTCTTCAATATCGGCATCGCGATCGCGAGCAATGGCTAGAAAGGCGAGGCTAGCGGCCTCTGGGGTGCGAAGTCGGCGAAGAAGGTCGCGTGCTGGGCCGCTTAAATCTGATTCGCTGGCTAACTTCTCGAGCCAGCGCATGCCTTCGTCCCCAGCTTGGCGAACACGATCGAGTACTGCATTCTGCACCACGGGAGAGGGGTCATCAAGAAGCCGACTGAGTACCGATAGCTCGCGGGGGACGCCCATGGCGTGAATGTGGTCAAGCCAGAGCCAATCGGCAACACTTCACGCTTGCGCGACAGGTCGTCGCGTTGCGTGACGCTTTGGCGCTTACTAACTATAATAGATGGAAATCGACCCTGTTTTAAGGGGTTTAGCAGGCTTTAGATGTTGAATGACTTTGGCTCAGTCAATGCACCCATGTATGCATGAGTCATCCATTCGGAAACCTAACAGACAAGAGTGCTGAAGCCATTGTCGCTGCACAGGCCGAAGCCACTCGCCGAGGGCACCCTTCGGTAGAGCCTGCGCACGTTGCCCTCGCCTTGCTTAACCAAGATGGAGGAGTTGTTCCCGCATTGTTGCGCCGCACCAGCAAGAGTGCCGACGCTTTCCGATCTGCTTTAGAGAAACAACTTTCACGACTGCCACGTGCGACAGGCGGGAATGCAGCCAATTTTTCAAACGAAGCTCAGCAAGCATTGCTAAAGGGGAAAACCGAAGCGGAAACGATGAAAGACGATTATGTTTCAGCTGAGCACATCTTACTTGGTCTGGCGGAAGCGCCTTCTTTGCGGCCGGCTTTTTCTGCAATCACATTGGAGCGCGACACAATTCTAGAAGCACTTGTTGGCTTACGAGGATCTCAACGCGTCACCAGCGCAACACCTGAGGCTTCTTATGAAGCACTGGCCAAGTACGGTGTCGACCTGACGGCGCGGGCACGTGCCGGGAAAGTCGACCCCGTTATTGGTCGTGATGAAGAGATACGTCGCGTCATTCGCATTCTCTCTCGTCGTACAAAAAATAACCCAGTATTGATTGGTGAACCTGGGGTGGGGAAGACGGCCGTGGTTGAGGGACTGGCTCAACGTATTGTCCGTGGTGACGTGCCCGAAGGTATTCGCGACAAGGTTATTTGGTCGCTAGACTTAGGTGCTCTTTTGGCGGGCTCTAAATATCGCGGGGAATTTGAAGAACGTCTCAAGGCTGTTCTGAATGAAGTGCAGACAGCCGAAGGTCGCGTGCTGCTCTTTATTGACGAATTACATACGCTTGTCGGTGCAGGTCGCACCGATGGTGCTATGGACGCGAGTAATCTCTTAAAGCCTATGTTGGCGCGAGGGGAGTTGCATTGTATCGGCGCTACCACGCTTGATGAATATCGTCTTCATATTGAAAAAGATGCTGCCCTTGAACGTCGCTTCCAGCAGGTCTTAGTTGAACCACCCAGCGTCCCTGATACCGTTTCAATCCTTCGTGGCCTTCGTGAGCGCTTTGAGCTTCACCATGGCGTACGCATTCAAGACGCTGCGCTCGTCGAAGCGGCTACACTCTCCGATCGCTATATCACTAGTCGATTCTTACCCGATAAAGCTATCGACTTGGTGGATGAAGCGTGTGCGCAGATTCGCACAGAAATTGACAGCGTTCCGGCCGAGCTGGACGCAGTTAATCGTCGAGTGCTTCAACTTGAAATTGAAGAGGCTGCACTCAAAACTGAAAAAGACGCAGCTTCCGTTGATCGTTTGAATCGCCTGCGCAAAGAGTTAGCGGATTCTCGAGAAGCTCAGAAATCCCTTCGGGCAAGGTGGGATGCGGACAAGGGTGCGGTTACCGCTGTGCGTGCTGCTCGAGGTAAGCTTGATGCTGCTCGCCAGGATTTATCCAAAGCTGAGCGCGGTTACGATCTCGAGCTCATGGCTAAGCTTAAGCACGGCACCATTCCTCAACTCGAAACTGATTTAGCCGCTTTAGAAAAAGTGGCAGGTGCGGCGGGTGGATTATTTAGGGAATCGGTAGGTCCAGATGATATTGCCGAAGTTGTTTCACGGTGGACGGGCGTTCCTGTTTCTAAACTCTTAGAGAGTGAGCGCCACAAGTTGCTCGGTCTTGAAGACGCTTTGCGGACACAAGTCGTCGGCCAGGAAGAAGCTGTGCGCGTCGTATCCGAAGCCGTGCAGCGCGCACGTGCGGGTGTACAAGATCCGCGCCGGCCAGCGGGTTCCTTCCTTTTCCTTGGGCCAACGGGTGTGGGCAAGACAGAGTTAGCCAAAGCACTCGCACGGCAGCTTTTTGACGACGAATCTGCGCTTATCCGTATCGATATGTCTGAGTATATGGAGAAACACGCAGTCTCGCGATTGATTGGTGCGCCTCCGGGTTATGTTGGGCACGAGGACGGCGGTCAGCTCACCGAAGCACTCCGTCGCAAGCCCTACGCCGTCGTATTGCTCGACGAAGTTGAAAAAGCGCACCCCGATGTATTTAACACGCTCTTGCAAGTGCTGGATGATGGACGGCTAACGGACTCTCAGGGCCGCACGGTTGATTGTCGCAATGCGGTCTTCATCTTAACGTCTAACTTAGGTGGACGATTGCTGGCAGAACATGCCGTCGATGGAATCACTGAATCTATCCGGGAGTCAGTCTTGGTCGAAGTGCGTGCAGCTTTCCGTCCTGAGTTCTTAAATCGTCTCGATGAGATCGTCATGTTCTGTCCACTCGGTGAAGCCGAGGTGGCTTCGATCGCTAAGCTTCTACTCTCCAGTCTCAATCGACGCCTTGAAGGTCGCCGAATTCGCATTGATATAGATGACAAGGCTCTCAGTTGGATTGCCGATAAAGGCTTTGACCCTGTTTACGGTGCACGTCCTTTGCGTCGCACTTTGCAACGTGAAGTCGAGACGCCGCTTGCCCGGATGATTTTAGCAGGCGAAGTTCCTGATGGCTCCGTGGTGAAAGTCTCTAAAAAGGGTGATAAATTAAGCCTTCTAGCGACTCCCATCTAACGCTGAATCGGATTGCCGAGAGCAGGACTAAAGGGGATTCTTTCGCCATGTCCCCGTCGCTCATTCGCTGCGGTGTTGTTGGTACGGGTTCGCTCGGCCAGCACCATGCGCGCATCTACGCTAGCCTGCCAGGAGTTACTTTGGCGGGTATCCTTGAAGCTAATGATGAGCGTGCGGCAGAGATTTGTGCCCGATTCAACTGCAAGCGATTCACCTCACTGGATGATTTAGCAGCAGGATGTGATGCTGTCAGTGTTGTGGTGCCGACAGACCACCATGCAACTGTTGCTGTTCCCTTGCTTGAACGCGGTGTCGACCTTCTTGTCGAAAAACCACTCTGCGCTTCGTTGGCAGAGGCCGAAAAAATCTTAGCAGCCGCAACCAAGGCAGGGCGCATCGTACAAGTTGGCCATATCGAGCATTACAATCCTGTGATGGCGCATTTGGAAAAAGCAGTGACCGATGCACGTTACATTACGACTGAACGATTGGCACCCTTTACACCTCGTGGCACGGAAGTTGGTGTCGTTCTTGATTTAATGATACACGACATTGGTGTCGTCTTGCAGCTAGTGCGTTCGCCGGTTGAGCGCATCGACGCCGTAGGCGTTTCCGTGCTCACGAAGACTGAAGATATTGCGAATGCTCGGCTGCAATTTGCAAATGGCTGTGTTGCCAACCTGAGTGCCAGTCGCGTCTCTTTGAAGAAGAATCGCGAGATACGCGTCTTTCAGCCCGGCGGCTATCTCTCGATTGATTTCATGGGCCAGAAGGGGCACGTCGTGCGGGTTGATCCGAGTGCAGAAGGCGGATTTGCGAAAGATGATTTGCCGATTGAAAAAGGCGAACCCCTGGCGATTGAACTCGCTTCGTTCGTTGGCTGCGTGCGTGACCGTCGCGACCCGAAGGTTGGTGCAGCCTTGGGCCGCACAGCGCTTGAGGTTGCGATTCGAATTACAGATCAAATTCGTCCTGGTCTTACTCGGCGATGAAAGCCTTTCCCGAGCTCCCATCGACTTTTGATCGCCCACGGGCAGGTGCGGTAGATATTCTGGTCATTGCGGGTGAGCATTCGGGCGATCAGCATGCGGCTCAGGTGATGAAAGATTTGCGTGCTAAGAACCCTTCTTTGCGAGTTGTTGCTTTAGGTGGGCCCGCCCTGCGTGAGGCGGGGGCTCAGCTTTTATTGGATATGACAGGCTTCTCGGCGGTGGGCCTTGTGGAAGTGCTCACAGCTTACCCTTTTTACCGAAAACTTTTTGCACGTATCTCGACATGGGCTGTTCAATGGAAGCCTAAAGTCGTACTCTTGGTCGACTACCCTGGTTTTAATCTTCGGCTCGCTGACGCACTGCGTAAGGCTGGTTTATCGCGTGCCGGTGGCGGCGAAACCGTTGTCTTGCAGTATGTGAGTCCGCAAATTTGGGCATGGAAGCCACAGCGTCGCTTTTCGATGGCGCGCTCGCTCGATTCTGTCGGTACGATTTTCCCGTTTGAGCCAGCATGTTATGCCGACACAACTTTAGAGGCGAAGTTCGTGGGGCATCCTTTTGTGCAACCTGGGCATCAGACAGGTCTGAGTTATGATATCAACGGACCTGTTTTGTTATTACCAGGAAGTCGCCCTAAACCTGTCCGGAAAATTTTCCCGGCTTTGCTGGAGGCTTTTGCGTTACACCGGAAAATTGATCCAACCCGGCGCGCAGTGGTCTTGCATACTGGCGGCGCTGTTCATGCGGAACTCTACCGACTGTGTGCAGAGTATGGTCAACTAGCGAAAGGCGTAGATTTGCGGCCAGTGGATGAAGGCCCAATCGCTGCCTCGGCTGCATTGGTGAGTTCAGGTACGATGTCCTTAACTGTAGCCCTTGCTGGAATTCCGGGTGCGGTTGTGTATCGAGCGAATCCGCTAACGTGGGCATGGGGTCGTCGCATGATTCGCGGGAAAGTTGAGCACCTCGGCATGGCGAATTTACTTCTACACCGAGAAGCGTGGCCGGAATACCTTCAGTCGGATTGCGAGCCAGAGGCTTTAGCCGAACGTCTAAAGGCGTGTTTGCAAGATGGCGAAATCGGGGCTTTGGCGGCTAAAGATTCAGCAGCCTTGCACGCAATTTTGTCTGCTAAGCCTGGGTCGACGCCTGTCGACTGGGTGCTCGCTCATTTAAAGCTATGAGCCGACGATTGCTTGTTCTGGGTTGTGGCTATGTTGGTGCGGAGGTTTGTCGGCGGGCTCCACGCGCAGGCTGGCAGGCGCTTGGGGTGGTTCGCTCTGAATCATCTTGTGTGCGATTAAAGGCAGAAGGACTCGATGTGGTTTCGCTGGATATTTTAAAAGACGACCTTGATGTCTTAGGAAAATCTTTTGATGCGGTTGTTTACGCTTTGAGTGCGGGTGGTGGCGGAGATGACGCTTACCGTGCAGCTTATGCCGAAGGCCCTGCACGTATTGCTCGATGGGCAGAGCGCATGGGCGTAAAGACTTTGGTGTTAACCAGTTCGACGGGTGTTTACCGTCAGGACGGTGAAGTCGACGAGAGTTCGCCCGCTGGAGGTGATGGTCCGTCAGATCAGCTTGTGGCTGGCGAACAGGCGATTTTGCAAAGCACCGTTGCGCAGCGTATTGTTTTGCGTCTCGGCGGTCTCTACGGACCTGGTCGTCATTACTTGTTGGATCAATTACGTCGCGGTGAGCGCACGGTCGGCGGCCGTGTCGACCATTGGATTAATTATTTACACCGTGATGATGCTGCGGAAGCCATTTTGGCTGCATGTGCTGGCTCGGTCCATCAGAGGATTTTTAATGTAACCGATGGACACCCCTTAACCAAAGCGAGTTTGGCTCAATGGATTTGTAGTCGATTAGGGGGTGCCCCTGTCACCTTTGATGCGGCTGCTCCGGCCGGCCCCCGGGCTCAAAGAAGCTCACGGGTGCAACCGAATCGCCTAGTTCAGTCTACCCGTATTCGCACGGAATTAGGCTGGAAACCCCTCTATTCTGACGTTCGGGAAGGCTTAGAGCCTATGATAACTGGCCTGAGTGCGCCACCTTCCGAAGCCTCTTCTTAACACGGCCTCCTTCAAACCGTAACAATTGACTGCGATAGTGTCAGAGCAATCTATACCCATGAACACTACCCTAAAGACCCTCACACTCGCGGCGGCCGCCTCCATGGCAGTCTCCGCTTACGCTGGCGACAAGGAGGTCCTCGACCTTCTTGTTAAGAAAGGCGTTGTCTCCGCTGACGAGCGCGCTGCAGCTATGGACCAAGCAAAGAAAGCTTCGCAGGCTGCTGGCTTAAACGAAATTTTTGCCAAGGAAGATGCTCTCAAGCGCCTCACTTTCTCGGGCCGTGTGCAGACACAGTTTGAGGACATCGCCTATGAACAGACTGACGGAACGAATATTGGCGAGGCATCGCCTACGCGCTCATTCTTGATGCGTCGTCTTTACTTGGGCTTCAAAGCCGACATGGGCTCTGGATTCTCCGGAGAGGTCGTCAATAACTTCGCCGAAAACGATACCGACAAAACGCTCGATAAGGCGATCATCACTTCCGAGTCTACCTTTGGGAATATCACCCTTGGTTACCAAAAGGTTCAGTGGGGTATCGAAGAAAACACTTCCTCTTCGAAGCTCTTCAGCGTCGAGCGTTCTATGGTTACTCGCTATTGGGCCGAAGCTGAAAATGCACGCCGCGTCGGGTTTGGTGCGCGTCACGTTGGTCTGCATTACTCGGACAAGGCAAATCTCACAGCCGAAGACACCCTCGATTATGGCTTCTCGTTCGTCGATGCTCGCCAGGGTTATTCAAAGACCTCGGTGAATGACTTCGGCACCTATGCGAACTTGGTCTTCACGCATAAGTTCTCTGATGCCAATAAGCACAGCATCGGCGTAAATTGGGGCCAGACCTTCTACACATCCGCAGCCGGAGCCATCACTGTTCTCAACAACGAGAGCTCTAAGATCAGCGGTTATAATCCGTACTTCAAGTCGCAGGTTGGCGGCTTCACTCTCCAGGGAGAGTATGTGCTCACGGACATTGATGCCATAAGCGGTACGTTGGCTTCTTCAGGCGGCGCCGAACGTTCCCCTACTGGCTACAATGCAATCCTGGCGTACAAGCTCACGGACGGTCTTGAGGCGGTTGCTCGTTTCTCGCACCTCGACACTGATGGTCGCGGTCAAAAGGTCTCCGACGGCGTACGTGATACAATCACCACTGGTCTTACCGAGAACACTTGGGACAAGTCCGACAGCATCTACATCGGCTTGAACTTCTACTTCGTGGAGCATAACGCAAAGTTGCAGGTTGGCTACGAGCGCGTGAAGTTCACCGATCGTATCTCAGGTTATGGCGTCGATGGTTCGGCTACTATCGATTCAGCCTCCGAGGGTCGGGCCAACGCCTTGCGCGTTCAGGCGCAGATCTTGTTCTAATACTTAAGGTTACGTTTCATAGACAAGAGCCGACCTGGAGGGGTCGGCTCTTTTTTGTCTAAAAATAAAACCTGTCGATTACAGATTTTCTGACTCTTTCGCCGACGCCGCCTTCTTTTTCATCGTTTCAATTACAGCTTTGGCCGCTTCGAGATCCGTTCTAGCAAGTTCAAGTTCACCGGTTAGTTCGTTGATGCGCGTGGCAGCCTCTGCTCGGGCTTTCTCGGCATCTTCTAGTTGAGGCTTTAGTGTATTTAGCGCGCTAGAGGCTTCCGCAAGAAGGTTTTGTGCTTCGGCGGCGCGTTGAGTTGCTTCCGCAACAATCTTGGATTGAGCGGCGAGGGCCTCCGAATGTTTGCGAGCAGCTTTTTCAGCTTCTTGTGCGC
>CANHHS010000021.1 GCA_947460445.1 Opitutia bacterium
CGGGTAGTGCTTGGGCGATGAGCTCTGAAGGTCGACGGAGTGTTTCGCGATCTAGTCCTTTGCAGAGTGAAAGAACAAGTTTAGGCGGCTGACGGCTATCGAGACTATTTCGAATGTTAGTCAAGAGTTCTGGCAATCCTTTGGAAGGGCAGGCGATAAAAATAAGATCCGCTTCCATGAGCGCAGGAGCGAGTTCGAGCCCAACCTGGATGCTCATGTCTAAAAAGTGCCCAGGAAGGTAATCGCGATTTTCGCGACTTGAAGCTATATCGAGTGCGTGCTCTGCACGACGCGGAACAACTGTAACGCTATGTCCTTGGCGTGCGAGGTGGATGGACATCGCTGTACCCCATGCGCCTGCGCCGAGTACGACCGTATTCATTTTTTCGTACCTTTCTTAACTTTTTTTGCCCATCGCTGAATTGCCGCAATTGCGTCGCGTCCCAATTGTGCTTCAGGTTTGGCAAACGAGGGTGGATTTTCGGTAAGTCCGAGCAGATCGTAAATGACGAGAATTTGTCCGTCGCAACCCGTACCTGATCCGATGCCGATGATAGGGACGCTCACAGCCTTGCTGATCTCTTGAGCGAGTGAATGGTCGATGCATTCGGCAACGATTGAAAAAGCGCCTGCTTTGGTAATAGCCAAGGCATCCGCCAATACACGTGCACGATCTTCGTCGGTAACGCCGCGACGGCGGTAACCTGCTGCATGTACCTGCTGTGGCATCAAGCCAATGTGGCCCATTACCGGAATTCCTGCATCAACAAGCTTGGCCACCGATTTAGCAAGCGATGTGCCGCCTTCAATTTTCACGGCTTCAGCTCCTGACTCTTGGAGAAGTCGACGGCAGGTGCGTAAGAGGGTCGGGAAGTTATCGTGAGCGAGGGCAAAGGGTATGTCGGCGACAATCAATGCTTGGGGTTTGGCACGTGCGACGGCTGCTGTGTGGTGCAGCATTGTCTCAAGGGTCACTGGGACGGTGCTCTCGTACCCAAGCACGGTATTGCCGACGGAGTCTCCAACGAGGATGAGGTCTGCCCCGCCCGTGTCGGCTAACCTAGCCGTTATGGCATCGTATGCGGTTAGGCAGACAACTTGTCGGACGCCTTTGAGGGCGCGGAGGGAGCGGGTAGTCGCTTTCACCGTTCCTGCGAAGTATCCCATGCGCCCCCGCTTGTAAAGCGTGAGCATTTCCGTATCTATCGAGGGGTGTTCCGTCGCTTACGTAATTGGCTGATGACTTCCCGCCCTTATCGAGACCGGGAATATGGCTTTCCAGACCTGGCAGGCGCCACAGGAATGCCCTGGTCAACCCGACTACGTATGTTCTTTACGGGGACAGGCGCCGTCGAGCATCGCGAAGACATTCGCGGCCGGTGGTTGCTTCACCGCAAAATACTTATCGTTACCGTCGCCCTTTTGATTGCCTGGTTCATTGCCCGAAGTTCGGCAGGGTGGGGTTTTTTTGATGGAGATGTCCCCCTAGGGATTGAGACTCCTAAAGCTACCACGACGGAGCCTGTGAAGGTTGAGCCCAAAACGCCTGTTAAGCCTGCAGTGACTAAACCAGTTCGTCGTTAAGCCTTCGGCAAAATCATTTTCAGCGGAGCCATGCGCAATGAGTCCGGCATCCGGATTTCATGATGGGCCTTTTCGGCGAGCGTTTGCAGCAGGCTATGAGCCCAAGTGAGTGAACTGCCGACCTGCTTCCAGCGCACGACGAGCGTGTCGCCATCTTTCGTCCAAGTGATTCCTTCAGCAAAAAGATCTACAGGCGCTCCTTGTCCGGACAGCTCAAGCGTCATGCGAATCGATCCAGCGCCGAGCGCCAAATGTGTAACGCGTCCAGCTTCACCAAGCTTGGAGCTGAGTAGCTTAGCAATTTCGCTTTCGGCAAAGTTCATCGGAAACCCATCAGCGTGATTCCAAGTTCGCCGGCACGTTGAATGACGGCGGGCTTATCAATCAGGATGACGCCATCCACTTCGAGTGCAGCTTTACGTACGCCGCCTGCTGCCATGCTTTCAAGGGTAAGTACGCCGAAGCAGGGCACATCAAAGCGCCAGTCTTGTCCGTGTTTAGCAGCTTTCACTAGAAGCATCTCTTTGCCGCCGGTTGCTGCACAGCGACGCAACATATTGTCGGTGCCTTCAAAGGCTTCGACAGCAATGACAGTGCCTTTGGCTACGACAACCGATTGTCCGATGTCTAGTCGGGTCATCTCGCGTGCCATCTTTACGCCAAAATCAATTTCCTCTGCATCGATCGATCCACCAAGCCAACCCGTCATTTTTCCTTCCGTGGCAAGATGGTCGTCTAAAAATACCCGAGCATCGAGCATGCGTACGCCTATTTTCTCAATTTCTGAGGAGACACCGCCAAAAATGGTTTCAGCATTCCGTTCAGGTAATGTCGCCAGCAGTGCGATCAATTTTAGATCAGGCACCATGCCGGAAAAAAGTTTCCGTGGAGTGATTTGACCAGCCATGACTGCACCCTTGGCGCCCAAATCTTTGAGGGCGGCGAGCATGTCGCCTAATTTTCCAACTTCAATTTCCCGACAGTGTTCGGCTGGGAAGCTGGCGAGAAGACTTGGTTCAGTTTCGTCTTTAAAGGCAATGAGGCGCACGGGTACGCCTTGGGCGCGTGCTTGTTCGACCATGAGCGCAGGGTACCGGCCCCGTCCTGCGATAATCGCTACAGGGCGGGTCGCATCGAAGCCTTGGGGCACCCAGCGTGTTGCCATGGGTGCATCATCCCAAGCTTGTCGCATGGGGCAAGGCAGGAAGTTAAGGTCCGAGACGTTTCAGCTCTGTCGCATTCTCGAGCCTTTGCCGTGTCTCGGTGCTTACGGGCAGGCTGACGATATCTCCGCGCATATACTGTTCGTCGAGTGCTTTAGCTTCGCGCTTTGAAAGTCCACGGGTTGGCACCTCGATGGTGCGAAGTTTTCCGCCTTGAGAAATAATGAATCGGAAAAGGCCTTTGATGAGTTGCGGTTCCGCAACAATGCGTGCTGCTTCGACGGGAAGTTCCGATAATTCGGCGTCCGAAAAGATAGCCTGTGAAAAACGGATCGCAGTCAGGTTGCGGTGTAATTTTCGATTCAGGTATTCGGTGAGTAAGGGTGGCGTCCATGGGCGCACTTCATGATCCCAGTGCTCACCGCCGAGCAAAGGGCAGGGCATTGCGTCGACTTCAGGGCCGATACGCATTGGGCTTTTTCGTGCACGTGCATCGCTTAACTTTCGCAGCGGCTCAGCGGTGGTACGTAAAGCAGGTTCAATCAGAATGAGCAGTCCTTGAGGTGCCAGCCGGGTGGCAAGACGCTTCATCCAGCCCTCGCGTTCACCGTCTTCTTTTAATCCAAGTTCATTTAAGACGAAACCGCCGATGATAATGTCGAAATCGCCTTCAGGCCATGTCTCGATTTCTCGGGCATCGCCGATGCGTGTAACGATCGTTGCCAGGGGGCAAGCAAGGGGTGCGACGGATTCAAGTGCAGCAAGTGCAGACGGTGAACGATCGACCGCAATTAATTCGATGGTATGACCTTGAATCTGCGAAAGTTTACGGGCGACGCGTAAACCACAACCACCCGATCCTGATCCTAAATCGAGTATACGTACGTGGGGTCGAGCAGGTTTCCATCCGCGGAGATCAATGGCATGGGCGAGTGACCAACCTGTCCGTGCCCAAGCCTGTGGAAAAAAGAATAGACCGTAGGCTGCCAATAATCGTGCATCCGCAAAGTAGTCCGGGAAAGTGCCATCCGGGCGGCCGACCGTGAACAAATCCGAAAGTTTTTGGACGTCGGCCCGAAGGACTTCAAGGGCGTCGTCCGCAGTGCGCCCTGTAGCTTGTTCAGCTTTCGTCATCCACGCCGCTTCAAGTTCAGGCGGGTAGGTGTCAGGTAATTCACGGGGCGACATCACGTCGTCCTTCTAGAGAGCTTCTCAGTGTTTCTGAATCTGCGAAAGTTAAGCCACTGCCACTGGGTAGTCCGAAACCTATCCGGGTGACCTTGGTGCCAAAGCGTCCGGCTAAAAATGATTCACGTATATAATGACAGGTAGCTTCGCCTTCGATGTCATTGCCGAGTGCTAGCACAACTTCTGTAACCGGTTCGGTGGTTAAGCGCTCACCGAGTTTGGCCAGGTTGAGTTCGCCCGGTCCGATCCCATTAATCGGTGAGAGTCTTCCATGGAGTACATGGTATGTGCCGCGATAACTGCCCGCACGTTCGACAGCGAGTAAGTCGGGGACATTCTCAATCACGCAAAGCAACGAAGGGTCGCGCTTGGGGTCTGCGCAGACAGAGCACAGGGTGCTTTCGGCCAAATTGCCGCAACGGTCACAACGTCGAACCACGGCGGCAGCTTGTTGAAGTGCTTCAACGAGTGGAGCGAGTTTTGCGGGACGTTCGACCAATAGGTGAAGTGCCAGACGTTCAGCTGCACGATGCCCAAGTCCTGGAAGTGACTTCAGGAGTTGTCTAACTTTCTCGTAAGCAGGCGTCATGGGCTCTTAGAAGCCCCCGAGACTTGGCATATTGAATCCCGCGGTTGCGGCTTGCATGCGAGCTTGGTGAAGTTCGCGTGCCTTTGTGGCAGCTTCTTGCAACGCAGCGACGAGTACAGGTTCTACAATCGACGATCCTTCTTTAAGGAAATCAGGATTGATGGTGACGGATTGGACGTCGCCATGACCATTGACGACGACTTTGACCGCTCCACCGCCATGCGAAACCTCCACACGCTCCGCCGTGAGTTGTTCCTGCACAACGGCAATGCCACGCTGCATTTTCTGCGCTTGTTTGAGAAGTTTGCCTACGCCTGCCATGTGCTGACATTCATCGACACTTCGTCCGAGTCAAGCGGTGGTGAATCATGACTTGAGGGATTGAAGTCTTTCCCTAATTTATTGGGGTGCAACCCCCGGTCGACATCCAGCTCGTTGGTTCCTTTTTAGCCATTCGCTGGGGTGACGGTCGTGAGGACGTCTTCCCTGGCGAATATTTGCGCGAATGTTCACCCAGTGCTGAGAATATGGGCGAAAAAGACATCCTCGGTAATACATACGGCGGCGATGGGCCTCGTCAGTTTCCCGGCGTTGGGGTTGTGGGCTTTCACCCTGTCGGCAACTATGCTTTGAGCCTGATCTTTAGTGATGGGCATAGCAGTGGTATCTACAGTTGGTCTTACTTAAGAGACTTAGGTGATAGTTTGCCGAAAGCTTCTTAGACTTGCCCACCTGAGACACCTGGGTAGACTGTAGGTGCGTGAAAAAGACCTACGTCCTTGATACGAACGTCCTGATTCATGATCCTGAGTCTATTCGAAAGTTTGATGAGCACACGGTAGCGATACCGGTGGAAGTGCTTTCCGAGCTCGATCGGCTGAAGGTTCAGCAGGGGCAAGTCGGTGCCAGCGCTCGCCGCGTTAACCGTTTCATTCGCGAGTTATTCGACAACCAATCCCTTGATAAAGTCGTTGAAGGGGATCGCGATAAGCCCACTGCATTGCACGCTAATTTGCCCTCGGGTGGCGAACTGCGCGTCGTCGTCAATGAGTCACTGATACGTGAGCATTTTGCGGGTACGCGCTCCGATCGCCTGCGGGCGGTCTTTATGCAGGTCGACGCACCTGACCACCGCATCATCGCATCGGCGCTTTACTTAAGGGATATTAGCAAAGGGCCTGTTATCTTAGTGACCAAAGACGCCTGTATGGCGTTAAAGGCCAAAGCGCTCGGTCTCGATGTTCAGGATTATCGTAACGATCGGGTTGAAATTCGTGAAGGTAACGAATTCCGAACTCTGACAATCTCGGCGAAAGCCATGCGCGATTTCCAAGATCTCGGACAGGTCAAGGTTGCCGCTGCTGCTAGCCAAGATGTTTACATCAACGAGTACGTGATGCTCTCGTCGGATGCCGGTGTGGAGCCTGCGCGCTTTGTGGGCGATGCTTCGTTCATTGCATTGCCGATTTACCGTGAATTTCTGTCCGATGCACCTGGTGCACGTAAGGGATTACAAATGCCGCGGGGTATGCGGGTTATCCCTAAGAATTTTGAGCAATGGGTTTTGCTCGATGCATTGCTGAATCCTGACATTCGCTTGGTCACTTGCTTTGGTCGCGCGGGTACGGGCAAGACTTTCTTATCCATCGCCGCTGCCTTATCCCAAGTGTTGAGCGAGTTCTCGCCTTACAAGAAGCTCTATATCTCGCGTCCGGTTGTTCAGATTGGCAAAGACTTGGGGGCGTTACCGGGTACAAAAGAAGAGAAGCTTTCGCCCTACGTTCAGCCTTACTTTGACAACCTTGAGGTACTCTTTGCGCGCAGCGGTGCACCGTTACCGTCAGTTGCTAGTTCGACAACGAGCATCGTAGCCAGTGACAGCAAAGCGAAGCGTAAGCAGGCTCAAGCACGCAAAGCTCCGCCCCCTATCTTTGGGTCGCAAGTTCAGCAGCAAGTTGCCGGTCAACCCCGTCGCCCTTACCAGTGGTTGTTGGATGCGGGGCTAATTGAAATCGAAGCTATGACTTATATCCGTGGGCGTTCTATCGGTCATGCCTACATGATTATGGACGAAGCTCAGAACATGACGCCGCATGAAGCCAAGACCGTTATTACGCGTATGGGTGAGGGCTCTAAACTCGTTCTGATTGGTGACCTTGATCAAGTGGACACCCCTTACCTCGACGGCAGGTCTAATGGACTTATTCATGCCCACGAACGCATGAAGGGGCATAGTATTACCGCTCACGTTCGCCTTGTGCATGGCGTACGTTCGCAACTTTCCGAACTCGCTTCGGAATTAATGTAAGTAAGCAAAGTTTTATGAGTCGCCGTATTGGTATTCTGGGTGGCTCGTTTGATCCGCCTCACGTGGGTCATCTCGCCCTCGCACAAGCTGCCCAAAGTGAGCTTAACCTGGACGTTATTCATATTATTCCTGCTGCCCAGGCGCCATTAAGGGATTCCGCACCACGTGCCGCAAGCAGTGACCGCATTTTGATGCTACGTCTCGCTTTTGACTTACAGAGTTGGGCGGTGATTGATGGCCGAGAGGTCGCACGCGGTGGGCTAAGTTATTCGATTGATACGGCGCGGGAAATTCATGCCGAGAATCCAGGTGATGAACTCTATTGGATCCTAGGGGCAGATCAGCTTGCCCGCCTACACCTCTGGCGTGAACCCTTAGCTTTATGCGCCCTGGTGAAGTTTGCCGTTCTCCTGCGCGAAGGGGAGAATGCGCAGGTCGATGTAAGTTTGGCCACAGCGGCCAAAGTCGTTTACCTCAAGGCGCCCCTAGTTAATGTGTCGTCTTCCGAGGTCCGTCAGGCCCTTGCCGAAGGCCGCTCCACGGGAAAGACCTTGCTCCCAGCCGTCAGTGACTGCATCCAAGCCCGTAACCTTTATCACACCTAAGTATGGCCGCCCCTAAGAAAAAATCATCTGTAGCCAAATCTACCGCGTCGAAGCGCGGTAAATCGAAGTTGCCCAAGAAAGCAGTTAAGGCTGCGACCAAGGTGAAGGCTAAGTCGAAATTGAAAGCCATGGCTAAACCAGTTGTGGCGAAGCGGCCAGCCCCAGTGGCTGCTGTGCGTGCACCGAGCGCCTTTCCGAAAGCACTGATTGCCGCTGTTAAAGCACTTGATGAAAAGAAGGCCGAACAGATTCGCGTGATCGAGCTTGGACCACTTTCTTCCGTCGCGGATTATTTCGTATTAGCTACCGGCAACTCCGAACCGCATTTACGTTCCCTGCGTATTGAACTCGACCGTGCATTGGAAGAAGCCGGTAGTCGTGTGCGTGGAATTGAGGCTCAGAAGGAAAGTGGTTGGACGGTTGTCGACTCGTTCGAAATCGTTTTTCACCTTTTCCGTCCTGAACAACGGGCGGCTTTCCGCTTAGAAACTCTTTGGAAAGACGGGATCAACATTCCTGTTTCCAGTCTCCTGAAAGCTTAAAGTTTTCCGGTGGTGCCAGAGGGCAGAATCGAACTGCCGACCTTAGGCTTATGAGTCCTGCGCTCTACCGACTGAGCTACTCTGGCGAAAACCGGAAGTAGCAAAGTTGATAATGCACCTCCGAGAGTCAAGACACGAGGCGTGCTAGCTACACGCAAAGCTCTAAAAGTTGATGAATATTAGGAAAATCCAGAAGCAGATGGATGCGCCTGCGAGTGCGATTCCAAGTTGTTGCATGGATCGACCCACATCATCCAGCCCTTCGCCTTGGAGTGAATGTGCCGACTGGATTGTGCGCCACGCACTGTAGGCCGCCCCTAAGAGCGTGCCGATAACGAGTAAGAGTTTGAAAGCAGTTGTTGGGATACTTAGCGGATCCTTTAATAGCCAAATAGGTAGTCCCATCACTAGGGGTAGTAGGAAGCTTAAGCCGGACCAAAGGTAGCCCTGGCGAACGCGACTTTCGATCGAATCGGCGACTAGGGTGTTTCCAGGAGGCGGCGGGGGTGACCCGCCCGGTGGAGGGGGTGGACTCGATTTTCCAGCCAGACGTCCCAGTAGCCCGCCTTGATTGGATGGATTTAAAAAGGCTTCGGCACTGTCCTGTTGAAACTGTCTGACGGTTATCCATCTCCCGCGTTGTTCAACTGCATGGATTAAACTGATTTCATTTGCCCGTAGTTTTTCGGCAATTTCCGATGCGGTAAAGTTGCCAAGAATCACTCCTTTGAAGCGTAGCCGATGTGAAAGTGGTGCCATGGCTTAGAAATCTTTTCCCTTTAAAAGAGTATTCCAGCCACCAGGCGGAAGGATGAGTTCTGCTGGCGGTGTGCCGTTGGCTTCGGCGGCGTCTTTAGGGTTGGTTGCGAGGCAGAGCAGGGGTGAGAAGGGAGCAGCGGTGGCATTGGCGATGGGCAGCAGTTTAGTGCCGTCGACACTTTCGAAAAGTGCGACAGGCCTTCCCTCAGAGTTGAGTCCTGATAAGATTGACCCTGGTGCGATCGGCTGAGTGCAGACGGGCGTGCGGCCATCAAGCGCGACGTAGCCGACGAGCATCAATCCGCTATTACGTAAGGTACTCACGAATGAGCGGAAAAACTTCGCTTCTGCGTAATACTTTACAGACGTAAGTGCATGGAATTTTGATAACTCTTTGATAAGTACTTTATCGCGTGAATAGACAAACTCCCACGAGCGCAGGTTATTTTGTGTAATACCTCTGAGGTCAGCCGCGTCTCGCTGGGCGGAGGGCGAAAAAGCTAGGCCTGATAGGTCGGAGCGCACGGATGCTAAGCGGAAGAGTTCTTGCAGGTGGTAAGCACGTAGAAGAATCGAACCCGTCTCTTTACGCACACGTTCGATGCTACGTAAAGGTGGCTCGGGCAAAGCCCCATCAGCGCTAAGATAGAAATAGCGGTCAAAACGTTTGAGGTACTCGTGTTCAGCCAAGGGTACACCCTCGGTTGGTTCCTTTCCGGTAACGTTGTTATTGCTGAACTCGCGCAAGCTCCAAGTCATCTCAACAAGGTCGCCTGAGCTTCGAAGAACATTTCCTTTGTAAACTGTTTCAGATAGCCCGTCGACGCGTCGTGTTTGCGTTGTTAGGTTTCCGACGATGTACTCTGTTTCAATTATTTTGGATATATTCACACCGGCCTCAGGCGAAGTGTGCTCGCGAATTGAAAAGATACGAATGCCGCGTATCAAATTGTCCTGGGTTAATCGCTGTGCGATACTGAGTTCTTCGGGATTTAACTTATAGTTGCTTGGCTCAGAGGTAGCTGATGCATCCCACATGGCTGCCATGCGTGGGCCGAGCAAGCATCGGGGTAACTGGCTTAACTCATCTTTACTCTCGACGACGAAAAGGGCGGCTTTGCCGACATCGAGCTCAGGTGTTTCTTTGTGAATGGCCTGTAGGGCTCCAAGGTAGGCCTTAAGGTCTTTGGCTTTACTCAACCTTTCTTGCGCATTTTGCGAAGCTGAATCGAGTCGCAGTCTTTGTTCAGATCGATCGGTGAGCGACATTGCCCGATCACTACATTCAGTACCGACAATCGTTTTAACGCCCGGTGTCTTGAGTAATAAACGAATTTTCTCTGTCGTTTCAGTGGCTAATTGCGGGTTCGTTCCGATAGCTTTTTCTAAGGTTTCGGAAAGTTGGTCAATTTGCTTCGATAAATCTCTTTCGAACTTTTTGCACTGAGCAATCAAGGTGTCTACGTTACCAGATTGTATTTTAAGCCGTTTCGCTGCTTGGGAGCCAATTTTTGTTAGTGCATCATTGAAGGCGTTCCCACGTCGTTGCACTTCCAAGAAGTTGTTTGCGTCGATGCCCGTCGAGTTCGCTTGGGAGAGGTATGCAGCTTCTGTCGCCAGTTCTTGTTCTTTCTCCTTTAAGCTAATAATTTCTTGCCGGATTTTCGTAATTTTTTCTGCGGTAATTTCTTTGAGCTCTGGAGTCTTCGCCAGGTTGTTCACGTCATTAATTTTCTGATCTGCACCCTCAAAGTCCCAATTACGTAGGGGAATTTCGATGGTGATTAGTGCTGTCTCAATCTCGGATTTTGTACGCAGCGATTCGTAGAAAAAGTAAACGGTCGTTAGCAATGCAATCAATGCGAGTACGCTGAAGCTGACATGTTTCGTATGGGCACGGACAACTTTCCGGTGGAGTGCTCGGCTGAGCTCGGTGGCTGCCGCGACCATCTCAGTTGGCATTGGGTAGGTAGTGCTTGCTGCCTTCTCAATCCATTTATTGACGCGCCGTAGCAAATCAGCGGAGTGCCCAACCTGTGCTTCTTGGCCAAGGCGATTCCATTCTTCACGGAGATTTTCAATTTGATTACGTGCGTTAGCTTCAGCGGCAGCAGCATTGGCGAGTCCGGTCGCCCAGGTCTCGCATGTTTTAAGAATTTCTGCCTCCGCACCTTCAGCTTTAATGCCTGCGTTTCGCTCAGTGGTGCGTGCAGCACCGACTTCATCGGCGCATGTTCGCCAATCTTTTGCGTTATAGGCTAGGTTAGCTCTTTGGGCATGGCCTGAAATTCGACTGCGGCTCTGAGACTGAATCCAGAGTGCACGTAAACGTAGCGCTTCTTCCCACTCGGGGTCACCTTTGAGTTGTGCGGCCCCAACTTGCTCCATTCGCGACATGAGCTGGACAGCTATTTCGGTGCCATTGTTTGAGAAGCTTTCGGTGACGCTTTTCAATGCATCTCGCATGAACTTGCTGCGAAGACGGTTTAGCTCCGTTTGCGCATTGGTATCAGTAGGATTAACTGTTGTGATTGAGCGTAAGACGTAGAGCGCTCGTGAGTCATCGCGTTCGCGGATGGCTTGACGGTAGTCGCGATAGAGCGGGTGATTTTCGTCGATCGGTTTGCCGTAGAGTTGCTCGACACTCAGTAACTGGGTATCATCAAGGGGTGGTGCGGTAGGCAGGCCATGGTTGATGCAGAGCTGACGCCATGCGTTGCTCTCTTCAAAGCTTAGCCACGCACAAAGATCCAGTAAGCTGGGTTCAGCTTCGGCGGATTGGAGTGCAGCTTGATCGTTACCAAGGCGTGCGAGTGTGGCACACTGCACGAGTCGCTCGGAAGCGCGTTTGCCCAATTCAGCCATTTCCGTCGCGAGCGCACGTGCTTCCAAGTCAGGCGTACTGAGTGAAAGTTGAACGCGTATGCGAGACTGGAGGCGTTCGGGCAGCATGCTTAGCGAAACTCTGCAATTAGAAGGACCGGGTTGCCTCGGCTGTCGACGCAACGAATGGTCCAGGTTCCGCCTGCAGCTAGGAAATCTCCAGAATCAAATAGGCGTCGTCGTTCATTAATTTCCGTCCGACGTGTTGATTCTGCAGCCGTGTTTAATCGAATAAGATCGGTATCTAAAATATTTTTGCTGATGACTAATGTCGCAGTGCGATCTGGGAAGTTATGTCCAGCGGGGTAGAGCCCGTTACGACCATCAATCAATGAAAGACGGGTGAACACAGGTTCAATCCATGGAGCCAACGCGGTCTCTTGATTGCGTGAGTCTGTATAGAGTGCTCCTAGGCTAAATCGGATGGGCTCAAGCGCTTCTGGGTTCGCAAGGAGTACCACGCAGATTTTTCGACCTGAGGCATTCAATAGTTCAATACCAAGATTACTCTCAGTGAATCCGGCAGGTGGTTGTCCTATAAATTTTAAGGTTACGGTGTTGGCACGTGAGCCAACTGATAAACTGACAGAGGGTTGGTTGGGGCTGGGTGTTTCTTCTGTGACCGAGACGGAGCTTGCGCCTTGTTCAAGTTTTGCCCGGTGCAGTCGTGTGCTATTATCGCGCTGCGCGATGGAACGGTAGGCGCATAGTCGGACAGATATGGATTGTGAAGTGCCTGGACCACCCGTGAGCCCTTCTTTCAGGAATGCGCTAAGTTTAGCACCTGCTTTCGCCCCAACGTCAAATTCCGCTGTCGATGGTATCTTTGGCCCTGCGGAACCCGTGACCCATTTACCTGGGACAAGTAACGTATCCCTGATATCTAATTGTGTGAGCAGTTTAGCACGTGCACCAATTTCAGTTAGTTGTGCGAGTGCGCTATCTTTGGGTGCGCCAATTTCTTTAGCGATTCGCATGATTTCCGTAGCCTCCGCTCGCAAGGCTTCGACCGCCTCAGGGTTTTCAGCGATACCTGTCTGATTAAGTTTATCTTCAAGTGCTTTGGCTGCTGATTTGGCGATACATGCCTGAATCCGTGGTACAAACTGATCGCGGTGTCGCGCAGTGAATGCGGGTGAAATTTGTGAAATTTCAATCCATTGACGTGCGGCCGTGACATAATCTTCGCGGCTGATGACATCTTGTAGCTCCTGAAGGGCTTTGTTGGCGCGCAGGATGTCGGCTGCAGCTGCCATTTCCTCTGGGCTAGGCACTTTTTTAACTGGCGCTGTGACGACTGCTCGGGCCTCTTCTTTATGAGGTTTATAGATAAAGTAAAAGGCGACTGAGACAGCACAGATTGCCAGTGCGATGGCACCAATTAACTGGCCGCTTAGGTATGCTGGGCTGACGGAAGAATTATTTTCGGTTGGTAGCTGATTCGGTGGACGCATTGCAGTCTGAACGGCCACACCCAGTGCGGCCTGACGTGCCCTTTCGCTCTCAGGTGCTGGCTCGTGGATGGCGGATGTTAAATCAATACTGTGGCGTCCACTGGTTTCGCCTCCACACCAGGCAAAGCCATCTGAGCCTGTGATGGATGCTTGGGTGGTAAAGTTTGCACTCCAGCTAGCACGACCGAGCAGCGCACTTGCCTCGGCAAAAAGCTGTAGAAGTTCATCGGTGTCCTTAGCGTTGATGAGGCTAATGTTGGCTGCCGATTCTCCTGCAATTAACCACGCTGCCTTGGCACCTGTTCCAGTTAGTTTGCGCCAATGGCTACAGGGGATGAGAGGACGTCCTGCTTTGAGCTGTAATTTAATAGGGTCAAGCCACCGAGGTTCCCCGTCCCATTTTTCAATCCACCCCTGCCAGCGTGAAGCAACGTCAGCAGGGGGAGGGAGTCCAGCAGCTTCCTCCTCGGTAAAGATAAGATGTTGTGCCAAGCGATTATCGCGCTGGGTGTAATCAAGTCCGCCAGCGGTAAACCGTGAAAGTATGTACCAAGATTGGCCGGCAGCATCTAAGCGCCGAAAGGTAAATACCACCGTAGAAGTATTGCCATTCGGCGTACCGAGTCCTTCGAGAAGCACAACGAGCCTTTCAGGAATCTCACGGTGCCGAGCTACCGTGCAGAATCCAGAACGGCCAGGCGTGAGCCCTTGTGGGGCCGAGGTGAATACAAGGGACGTGGGCATTTTTAAATGCAGGGTAACATTGTCGGTGAAGTCAGGTGAAGGATCCAGTAAACTGGATCTTCGACACGTGCCGGAGCGAGTCTCTTCGGGTCTGGCGCAATGCGTCCGCTGTTCGGGCCGGCCGTAAGAATTACAGGCGTGTGACCGAATGATGTGGCAGCAAAGAAGCGAAGATTTTGTGCAAGAGACTCTGCAGTCGTAACGAGCCCTGGGCAGAGTTCTTTCAGCACGGTTCGGACGCGGTCGGAATTTCGATCGATTGCCCCGAGGTCGAGCATGCTATTTTTAACTGTTGGTTCGAGTGGTTCAGGCAGCAGGTGCGCCCAGGCGTCAGACTTGCCGACAATAAAGGCCATAGGTGTACGGATACGGTCGGATGGAGCGAGTCCTAGCACCCGCTTGATGCGACTGTCTACTTCAGCTAGGATGGAGTCTTGCTGGTCGATACGACCGCTCATCGAAAGTTGTGGATCATCCACGCCGACTAATTTCTGTTTAAAACGTGCATTCGCTGTCGGGTCGAAAAGAAAGAGGAGTCCGGCAGACGTCGCGACATGCAGTGCGCCAGGTGACTCGTGAATGTCGATTCCGGGTTCAAAATGTTCACCGGCATTATCGTAGAAGATAACCGAACACTCGGAGTGGGCTTTGGCGGGCTTGCTGATAGTATAAATAAACGGTCGCGGTAGCGACACCATCCGTCCAAGCCGAGGTAGTTTTTCATACGTCGCACCTTCCAGTGCAGTTTTACCGAGCAATGCTTGATCCGGTGTGGTTGCTGAAAATAGCGAGTTGCGCATTTGATTGAGCAACATGTTGCCAGTTGGGTCGCCGTCCTTGAAAGCTAGGCCGAAGTCGCGGGCGAGTTTCTCTTGAAGGACATGTGTGGCTGCCGCGAGAAAGTATGACTTTCCTGAAGAGGGTGCGCCGATCAGCGAAAGAATCGATTGCGGCATCTCAAGGAACCCTGGCGACAGCTGACGACGGCAATGAGGGCAGGCGATATCTGTGCAGGCTAAGCCCATGGGATCAAGGGCTTGGCCTTGATCATTAAAGCGGGTGGGTTGGAAGCGAAGACGCGCATCGGTTCCAAGTACTGGATCTCCCCTGAGACTTTCGTGCACGGCAACACTCAGGGCGTCACCTGCGTCGAATCGTGTCCAGCAAACCGGACAAACATGTTTGCCGACATTTTTCTCAGCGACGAGTGAGCCAGAAGGTGTCGTGCCATCGATTCGATTCGGCGTCAGCGATGGAACGACTTGGGTGAAGGAGAAACCGATACCGAGTCCACGCGGTGTACAAGCGAGCGTGTTGGTTGGGCGACCGAGTTCGGAGGCGATTTGCACGACACGTTCTTTCGGCGCTTCTGCGAGAAACTCGCCACTTTCCACATCAAAGAGTAGCCAAGTCGAAGTATCGACATCTCGCGTCCAGTCTTGATCGGAAGCACCAATGACAAGTAGTGAGTTCTCTCCTTGAAGTGTAAAGGTGTCACTGATCGGTGTCGGCTCGCTTAAACGTGCACCGTTTAAGAACACAATTGAACCTTGGGTTGGCACCATTACTAAACTCGAAAGGGTCTTTTCCAGGGTGGCGATAGGCCGGGAGGAGCCGATTGGGAATTTTAAGGGAAAGGATGTAGCTTCTCCCTTTGTCCCAAGCATACAATCAACCCAGCGAATGGGGGGTTGGTTTTTGGAGTCAATGGGGGGCATTTTAGGGGTATAACCTTGCTGTTGAATTCCTGAGGTTTGTCATTTATAAAAGGACTACCCCGTCCAATGGAGCATACTGAGGAAGAACAGCTAACTGTCGAGCGCGCTCGCCAAGGAGATTCCGGGGCATACGCATCGTTGGTTCTTCGCTATCAAGACCGTATCTTCGCTAAAGTCTTTTCGCTTTTGCGGAATCGACAAGATGCTGAAGAAATTACTCAAGATACTTTTATTCGGGCGAACCGGGTTATCGCAAATTTCCGCGGTACCGCTTCATTTTCAACCTGGATTCACAAGATTGCCATCAACCTTGCGCACAATCGGTATTGGTATTGGTGGCGTCGTAAGCGCGACCAGTCGTTTTCTTTAGACGCTGAGATTGGCGAATCAGGTAACACTTTGCACGACATACTGCCAGATGGCTGTCAGGGTCCTGGTACCGAGGTGTTGCATAACGAATTCGTTTCGCGCGTCGCTGAGTGCATGGCTCTGCTTAAGCACGACCAGCAGCGTATTTTGATACTTCGTAATATCGATAATCGTTCCTACGAGGAAATTGCCGATGAGCTTGGTCTCTCTATTGGTACAGTTAAGAGTCGTATTAACCGTGCGCGCGAGGCCTTGCGCGAACTCATGGGAGATGAGTTTCTAAAATGATCCAACACGCAGATTTTGATAAGGCTGTTTTTGCTTACTTGAACGGTGATGCCAGCGCTAAGGATGTCATTGCCTTGCGAGATACTTTGCGAACACAGCCTGAGTTGCGCACACGTTTCACAGCCTTGGTGCGATTAAATCGTGCGCAGTCCGTCGTCCTAGCCCGTCGAAACACCGTTTCATTTATAGGCGTACTTAAAAGTCTCCGCGAATTTGCGAATCGTGCCGGACGTTTCTTTGCGCACGCCTGCGTGCTCGTGTTGGTGGTTGTTGAGTTAGATGTGACGGTGCCGGGGGTTGATACGCATTCATGGATTCAGCCACTCGTGAGTGTTGCCGAAGAAACGTCGATGGATGATGAAACCATGCCGATTCCTGAGGTTGACGAAGTGGCCGTAGACGACGACGCACCGATGCCTGACGTGCGCGAGGCAGACTTCTTGGAAAGCTAAGGGTAATCGAGCCTTGCCAATAGCCCCAACTGGGTTGTTTTAAGGGCATGGAGGGAGCTACCGCTAGACCAGAGAGGGTCCTTCGCTGTATCGCCGCCGCTCCTGGCGTAGCGTATGGTCCAGCGTACCTGCTTCTCGAGGGCATGGTCAAGGTGTCCAAATATACGATTGAAGATGTGAAAGCTGAGCAGGTTCGCTTGGATGCTGCACTCGAAACAACCCGTCGCCAAATTTCAGAGTTACGCGATGAAGTGGCAGGGCGACTGGGCGAGGCCGAGGCAGAAATATTTGATGCACATCTACTGGTGCTAGAAGATGCC
>CANHHS010000022.1 GCA_947460445.1 Opitutia bacterium
AGAAGGATGACAACGTCCTCAGGCTCGACCCAAGCGCAACATGAAGCAGAAGATCCTGCACGATTCCGAGGATTCATCTCAAGGACCTTGAGTAAGGCTCCTTGGCGGGACTGGAAATCATGCAAAGCACTGTTTCCTAAAAATACTGAGCTAACAACAGACCCTTGAAAGGCGTTGTCCTCTGGACCAACGCTGTCGAGGTGGAGGCCCTCCGGACGAATACACACCATGACCGAAGCGCCGTCGGCAGGAACTGCGTCTGGCCGAGCCAAAGCCCCGCTCACTTCACCCAAGGCACAACGAACGACAGCCTCGCCTGCAGCGGAACGAATAACTGTTGCGGGTAAAAGATTTGCTGCACCTAAAAATGCGGCCACCCAGCTATCAACGGGCCGGCGGTAAACATCACGCGGTGCACCGAATTGAACAACTTTACCTTCACGTAAGACAACAATCTGATCTGCCAATGCATAAGCTTCAGGCAACTCGTGTGTCACAATAATAGTGGTAATCCCCGCTGTCTGGAGAACTACGGATAAAGCTTTGCGGGCTTCTTCGCGCGAAGGGACATCCAAATGAGAAAACGGCTCGTCCAACAAAAGAAGTGCGGGACGCGTTGCAAGGGCGCGGGCTACAGCAACACGTTGCTGCATGCCGCCCGAGAGCTCGCTTCCGCGACGCGAACCAAGGCTTTCTGCGCCTAAGGCTTTTAAGATCTCTGTGGCTCGCACGAGTGCGTCTGCCGAAGAAGCTCCACCCTCTTCGGCACCTTGCGCAACATTATCGAGAGCGGTCAGGTGAGGAAAAATCACGGGCGACTGAGTCACGAGTGCGGCTCGGCGCTGTGCGGGGGTCTGATTTGTAACATCTTTGCCGCCGAGACGCACTTCGCCGGTATCTTGTGTCGTCAGTCCAGCCAACACGCGGAGTAAAGTGGACTTACCTGCACCCGAAGGCCCAACAACGCAAAGCGTGGCACCTGCGGGTACATCTAAATCAACCCCAGCCAACGCAGCCACGCTACCGAGGCGGCGACGAAGGGCGGTGGCACGAAGCGGAAGCACATCCAAGGAGGAACCTTAACTACCCAAAGAGGCAAGGTGTGACTTTGCCTAAAACAAAAAGACCCAGCCGAAGCTGGGTCTTTGAGAGATCAGACGACACTTACTTCGACGTCGATCGCGACAACCACGCCATAATGCCACCAAAGAGCGTGACACAAGAACCCCAGACAAGGTTAAGGCTGATGGTTATTGTAACGGAGTCTTTTGAATCCGTTCCGCCAATAATGCCCCAGGCCATAAGAATAACACCGAGGAGCAAGAAGAGCTGTCCGATAGGTTTTCGAATATCCATAGAATAATATAAATGAGAGTTTTACGGGGAATGTTTTACCAGAAATACCAGTTAAGGAAGACGCAGGCAACCAAGACAATGGTGCCAACAACGCCTGGGCGGATGTACCAAGGCTCACCTTCTTCGGAGGGTTTAGGCGTCAGCGAGTAAACGAGGCCTTGCAATTCGCCATCTGACTTCTCGCGCTTGGTCGCGAGCGAAATCACAACGGTTGCCGTAAAGCAGACAACGAAAGCGACAATCGCCATCCAGAAGTTCTGAGCCATTTCTGATCGGTAAGCGTACGGAGCCTGTTGAAGTATCCAGCCACCCTTAATTCCAGCAGTGTTACCTGTGGCCAAAGAAAGTCCATGGAAGGCTGCTGCCCCAACCGTGCCGAAGACGAGGCCGAAGAAGGCTCCGTGTCCAGTAGCGCGCTTCCAGAACATGCCAAGCAGGAAGGTTGCAAAGAGCGGCGCGTTCACGAACGCGAAGATTAATTGCAACATGTCCATGATATTATTGAAGGCGCTAGCGAGGTAAGCACAGCCAATCGAAATGATAATGCCGACGACCGTCGCAGCGCGGCCCATCCACAGGTAGTGCGAATCATCGCGATTCGGCGCGACGTGCGTTTGATAGATATCGTATGTCCACACCGTGTTAAACGCGGTAACGTTGCCAGCCATGCCGGACATAAAGGAAGCCATCAGAGCCGTCATGCCTAGCCCCAGCAAACCGCTTGGCAGGTAGTGCGCGAGCATACTGGGCATCACCATGTTGTAATCAGGCGAACCGTCGGCGGCACCTGGAATTGCGTAACCACTACCGTCATTAAACCATGAGGCACACCAGCTAGTGTCCGTCAGTGCATATGCAATAATACCAGGAAGAATAACGAGTACAGGGAAAATCATCTTAGGTACTGCGCCAATGATGGGCGTGCGACGAGCTGCGCCCATCGTCTTGGCAGCCATGGCACGCTGGACGACAAGGAAGTCTGTGCACCAGTATCCAAACGAAAGAACAAAGCCGAGGCCGAAGACCATGCCAAACCACTCAACGCCCATGGGATTATCCGAAGTGCCCATGCCAGCCCAAGAGTGCACGAACGCGGGATTCTTTTCTTGTAGCCTTGCGACGAGACCCGACCAGCCACCCACATCACGCAGGCCGAGCCAAACGAGTGGCACGAAACCGAGCACGATCATGAAGAACTGCAACACCTCGTTATAGATTGCCGAGGTAAGTCCGCCTTTAAGCACGTAAACAAGAACGACCGCCGAACAGGCAAGGATTGAGAGATTATAATCCCAGCCGAGCAATGCTTGGAGGAGTTTGGCAAGGACGTGCAGCGAAATGCCCGACGAGAAAACCGTCATCGCAGCAAATGAGAGCGAGTTAAAGGTGCGCGTTTTTTCGTCAAAACGCAGTTTGAGGTATTCAGGAACCGAGCGCGCTTTTGAGCCGTAATAGAACGGCATCATGAATACGGCCAAGAAGACCATCGCGGGAATTGCACCTACCCAGTAGAAATGCGAGGTCATCATGCCATACTTGGCACCCGACGCAGCCATACCTAGAACTTCCTGGGCACCGAGATTAGCAGAGAGGAAGGCGAGCCCCGTCACCCAAGCTGGAATAGACCGCCCAGAGAGGAAGAAGTCTTCCGACGTTTTATTGAGGCGTTGAAGAGCGAACCCGATGCCGACGACGAAAGCGAAGTAGGCAAAGAGGATGATATAGTCGACGGCTTGCAGGTGGATGCTAACGCCGGATGACATGAGGATGGGGGCGAACATAGGGGTGATGGGAGTGTCGCGGTGGGTAAGACGACGCCTTTTGACTATCCCCCCAAAGGGAGATGGTCAAGAGCGAGCGCCATGGCCTCGCAGGCTATCCTTACCGTTTAACAGTTGGTGATTTATTTAACTCTAACGACCAATCGCAGGCAATATGCAGAGCCTCGGTGAGCTGAATGTCATATTCAGGCCAGCCGTCATCTTCTAAAGGCCCCCGTAAGCGAGACATGCTCTTCGAGGCCTTTTCCCAATTAGGGTCTGTCTGTTTTTTTGCCTGAGCAATGGCGGCATCAAGTTTAACCTCTTTGCTTACGAGTTCAGACTTACCGTACGCTTCAAGTTCCTTTCGGACACTTTCCCGGAAAGCAAGGTCTTCAATGCGCTCGTTGCGGCGCGTGTTTAAGGAGAGCGGCACTTCTGTACGATTCACCTTTGCGCTCGTCCATGAAAGCATGTGGGAAAGCGTTGAGAACTCGGGAAGCTCAACTTGCCGACGGCGACTTGATTCGTTCAGGCGCTTAATTAATCCGGCACTTAAGGGCGCCTTGAGCCAAGCACCCTCATCAACTTTATTCAGCATTGGCTCAACGGAATCCCAAGGAAGCGGACGATCGAGATCAGACTCGGCGACAGGCATCACTGAAAAGAGCGAAGGTACAGTAATGTCGGCCGGCACGCCTTTTAGCTGAATAGATGAGCCGCTCGGCGCGTACCATTTCTGAATGGTCACTTTCACGGCTGACTTGAGCTGAGGGGCTAATCGCGAAAGTTCGATAATGTTTTGGACGGAACCTTTCCCGTGGGTTGTGGCATCACCAACGATTAAAGCCCGACGGTGGTCGCGCATAGCGCCCGCGAAAATCTCCGAAGCCGAAGCCGACAACTTAGATGTCAGCAAGATAAGAGGGCCATCCCAAGCAACCTTAGGGTCTTCGTCGTTATAGCACATGCTCTGACCCGCACTGTCTCGAACTTGAACCACAGGTCCCTCGGGGATAAAAAGTCCGCTAATGCCAATCGCTTCGTTCAGCAGCCCGCCGCCATTGCGTCGTAAATCAATAATCAAGGCGCGCATTTTTAAGGCGCGCAATTTAGTGATAAGCTCTTCGATGTCCTTGGTGGGACTCGAGCCCTGCCCTTTTTCATCTAAGCCGTAGAATGCCGGCAGGTCGATGACGCCGACCGGAATCGTTCCGCCTGCAACAGGAACATCGAAACAGCGAGCAGAAGCAAGTTGGCCGACAAGTTTGATCTGGTCGCGCTTCAGCACGATATCTTTGCGCGGTCCACCGTTGTGAGGTTCGAGAATTAAACGAATTTCCGTGCCCTGTTTCCCACGAATACGTGAGATGGCCTTATTTAGGCGCATGCCGACGATATCTTCAGGTTCATCTTTAGTACTCTGCCCAACAGCAATAATCCGGTCATCGGTTTTCGCCCGACCATCTAAAGCCAAAGGGCCGCCTGGCATGATTTCCTTAATCGTACAGTAACCCTCGTCGTCTTGCAGGGTTGCTCCAATCCCACAAAGGGAATTGCGCATCTGGATTTCAAACTCTTCCAAGGACTGCTTCGTAAAGAACGTTGAATGCGGGTCGTACTGGCGCGTAAGCGAGTTGAGGAAAATTTCTTCAACCTCAAAGGCCTCAAGCTTCAAGTAACCTTCAATTTTACTGTAACGTTTGGTCAGGCGTGCCCGCGCCTCGTCTAAGCGAGCTGCGGTCACCTCGGGGACGGCTTCTCGATTTTTAGAACGGGCCGGCGCAGAGGTATCAGAGGATGCCGAGGTGCGATCTTCGCCGAAAAGTTCCCCAAGTAAATCTAACCGAATGCGGCGCTGCCAAAGATTATCAACGGCGGCAGCGTCTGCAGGCCAAGGTAGCTTGCGACGATCAACCGGGAAGCTGCCTGGGGCATTTAAGTCGAGTTTGGTATCTTTAAGTGCAGCAACAGCAAAAGCCGTACGCTCCTTGGCGTGGCGCGAAAAAGCAGCGAAGATCTCGAAGGCAGGCGTAAGGTTGCCGCGCTGAATATACATATCGAGGGAGTTCGCGTAACGCTGGCGGTAGCCATCAACCTCGGCTTGGGTGAAATAAATTTTGGCCGGATCCAGCGCCTCGCAATAGCTTACAATCAAGGCGTCCATATCGATGGAGCTTAAAGGTTTTTTGCTAATGTGTAGTCGCTCCATGAGAGCAGCGGTGGCCCCCGTCTCCATCGCCATTGTTTGGTCGGTGGTAAAGAGTGCATCTTGCCCTTGCAGAACAGAGCAGCACAGCGAAAGAATGAGAAGGTTCACGTATCGCATAAGGGGTTAGCGCAGGCGGTTACTGAGCTCTTCAAGTCTTTGCCTCTCAGCGGGAGTCAGCGAGCCGAAACCTTCAGTAGATATTTTGTCCAATAAATGGTCCATTTCGATACGAGCGCCGGCTGAGGTAAGTTTGGCCTGGATTGCCTTTAAGTAAGGAGCGTCTTCGACGTCATCATTTGTCTGAAGATTCAATCGGGGTGGGCCATTTCTACCTGCAGCCCAGGCCAGTATGGCACCGGCGATCAGGCCGCCGAGGTGGGCAGAGTGAGCTACATCCGTATCCCAAGCACTATGCCAAAAACTCCACATGTGCCGTGAAGGCAATTCAGCAAAAACCCAACCACACACCGTGATAATCCAGAGTGCCCTGAGCACCCAGCGTATGCGCATTGGCACAGGAATGATAAAGAATAGCAGAATGGTGACCATTTCGTCTTTTCGATCCGCCAAGCCATAAACCATCACCGCCATGACTGCGGCAGAGATGCCAATGATTTGACTGCCTCCCTGCCCGCCTAGTCCACTGAGCCACCAGACAAATGCTCCGGCAAGGACGCCAAAAATTAGGACGCGCAAGAGAAGCGCTCCGCCTTGTTCACTTTCAACCTGTGAGCCAACCCACCACAACGACCAACAATTAAAAATGAGGTGCAGGGCGTGAGCATGGACCAGGGCATACGTCAGCCATGTCCATGGAGCAAAACCGCCTTCCGTCAGCGGCATCCAGTCAAGAAAATGCGCGTGGGCCGAATCTTCAATCAGACCTAAGACAAAAATAGCAACGAGAACGCCGATGACTATATGCAAAACAGGAATTTTAGACGAGGAAGGTTCGCCTCGCATGTAAGTCCGGTCTGCGACGCCCATCTAAAATTAGATTTTCTTAATAATCGCGTCGGCCAAACCGTAGTCCACTGCTTCTTGCGCCGTCATGTAAAAATCGCGATCGGTATCTTTTTCAACTTTGGTCAAAGGTTGATTCGATGCTGCCGCAAGGATGGCGTTGAGCTCACGACGCATGCGCTCCATCTCTTGCGCCTGAATATGGATATCGACTGCAGGGGCGACGATGCGACCCATGATGAGCGGCTGGTGAATCATCACCTGGGCATGAGGGAAAAGTAGTCGGCTATTCTTTTGCTTTGGTGCCTGCAGAAGAATTGAGCCCATCGAAGCGGCCATACCTGTGACCACAACCTTCACGGGCGATGTAATCAGGCGGATCGTGTCGTAGACGGCCATACCCGCAGTGATCGAACCACCCGGAGTATTGATATAAAAAGTAATCTCTTCGCCAGGTGCAGTGCCCTCGAGGTAGAGCAATCGCTCGGTGATATCGCGGGCGGTGCTGTCATCGACCGCGCCCCAAAGGAAAATTTTCCGCTGTTCGAGGAACTTGCGCTGAATAAGCGCAGAGGGCATGCCGCCTGGTTGCTTGTCAGCGGTTTTCTTTTCAGTTTCCTCGTCTTCGTCTTCGTGAGCCATAGGAAAGGTTAATGGTGAGAGAAGGTCCGTCCGAAGCAAGCGGTGGTTATCATTGAAAGTAGTTTTGGCATAAAAAAGGGCCCCATTGCTAGGGCCCTTTTGAAGATATTCTGAATGCCTTAGGCCTCTACAGGCTTAGCCCATAGACGCTGAATAACATTCAGCAGAAGGAGTCCGCTGACGACAAAGATAGCCGTCAAGACCCAGGCCATTGTCAGGCGGGAAGGATCGCCTGCTGCATAGAGGAAGTTACCGATAGCGAAGAGCGATGACCAGATCACGACTACGCCAGACGCCCAGCCCACAAATGCGAGCACAGTATGATTGGATTCGGAGACTTCGGCATCAGAAACGCCTGCTTCAGCGCGGATGGCTGCCCAACCCGGACCAGCTGGCTTAACCTTGCGAACGAAGCTAATGAGCGTCGCCTTGTCGGTAGCTGGAAGAACGAATGATGCCACAATCCATGCGACGGTAGTAATAGCTACCTGTGTAATCGTGTGCTCAGCAAACCCGCCCGCCATGTACTTCGGCACAAAGTATGCCGTGAGCAGAGACATCACCATCGCCACGACCTCGCTCCAAGCGGATACGCGCCACCAGAACCAGCGAGCAACGTAGATAAGGCCCGTGCCCGCACCAATGGACAGAAGGACCTGGAAGGCCTGCTGAGCTGAAGCCATATAAAGGCTAAGCCATGCCGCGACTACATAGAGGCCAACAGTGCAGAGACGACCAACGTTAATGTAATGTGACTCCGTCGCCGACTTCTTGATAAAGCGACGGTAGAAGTCGTGCACCAAGTAGGATGAGCCCCAATTTAAGTGCGTGAGAATCGTCGATGAGTTTGCTGCGATCAGACCGCCGACCATTAGGCCAACGAAGCCTACGGGTAAGAACTTGAGCATCGCCGGGAACGCCGAGTCATGGCCAATGCGCGCGGCATCAGCATCCGGGAACGCCGCCTGAATAGAGGCGAGGTCTGGGAAGATAATAATCGAGCAGAGCGCGGTGATAATCCAGGGCCATGGACGGAAAACGTAGTGCGCAAGATTGAAGAAGAGCGTGCCGCCGAGGGAGTCCTTCTCGGACTTCGATGCCAACATGCGCTGTGCGATATACGAACCGCCACCAGGCTCAGCGCCAGGATACCAATTCGCCCACCAGCTAATCGCCATGGGGAGAATGAAGATCATCAACGCGAGCTCCGACATCGAGAAATTCGGCAAGATATCGAGGATAGGCTGCCCGGCGCCTGTTGCTGCAGACATGACAGGCGAATCATTAACCATCAACACCTCTTGGCCTTTGAGTTTCTCAACCATCAACTTAAGGCCCGTGAATGCGCTGTCGTCGGCACCATCAGTTAATTTTTTCGCAACCGCGACCAACGAGTAGTAAGCTGCAGCGAATACCGCAGTCATCTTGATAAAGAACTGCACCATATCGATAACCAGCACACCCCAAAGGCCAGAGTGAGCGGCAAAGACGACATTGAGCACGCCACAGATAGCGATCGTCTGCCAAGCAGGCATGCCGAAGAGAATGTTGGCAATCTTCACTGCCGCCAAGGTGACCATCCCCATGATGAAGCAATTAAAGAACAGACCAAGGTAGACGGCACGGAAACCCCGCACAACTGATGCAGCCTGACCTGAATAACGGTGTTCATAGAACTCGAGGTCCGTCATGACACCGGAGCGACGCCATAAGCGTGCAAAGAAGAAGACCGTGGCCACGCCCGTGAGGACGAAAGCCCACCACTGCCAGTTACCGGCGACACCGTACTTACGAACCTGCTCGGTTACCCAATTCGGGGTGTCCGACGAAAAGGTGGTGGCCACCATGGAGAGGCCGGCGAGCCACCAGGGTACAGAGCGCCCAGAGGCGAAGAACTCAGAAGTGCTTTCAGACGAGCGCTTCGCATAGAAGAGCGCAGGAACGAAGCAGACGAGGATGGTTGCGGCAACGATGGCCCAGTCGATCCAGGTTAGGTGCATAATAGTGGGTAAGGTATTTGTCGCACTCCTTGACGGGGTTGGCAACCCGAGAAAAAGAACGAGGCCGCCCAGAGGCGGCCCCGTTTTAGCGGCTAATTCCTAAATCAGCGCGCCCGGTAAATGCCACGTGGATCGTATATCCAATAGGCATCGAAGGGGTTTTGAAGCGGTGGCAATTCAATGTAGGTACGACCTTGTGCGTCGACCGTCTCATTGAGGCTACTGGGAGGGGTCGCTGGACGCGCAGGGACAAGCACAGCTTGTGCCGACTTATCAGGCAGAAGATCGAGTACGGACGTTTCTTCAATGCGTTCGACAACGTTATCAACCCACTTCAGTTCCTTGGCACGATCGCCGAAGGCCTGCCAGTCACCATTCGAATCATTTTTGTACATCTGCTTCACGAACTCTTCGAGAGAGATGCCCATCTTCTTGGCAATCGGGGTGGCCAAACGCTCATACCAAATTTGCGTAAAGCCGAGTTGCTCCTTCAGCACTGTCATATTCGCACGACTTAAGGTCGTGGACGCCTGGTGATGAAGGAGGATGGTATTGGGGTAGCAATAAGAGCGCTCAGCGAGCGTCGTAATGACTGCAGCCATGGAGGCAGCAAAGCTCTTCACCACAACATAGACGGGGGCTTTCGACGAGGCCATCGCCTTCTGAATTTGATAACCCGCAGCAATCGATCCACCGGGCGAGTTATCAATCACCAAGAAGATAGGAAACTCGGATGACTGGTTGTTGAAGAATGAAAGTCGCTCGGAAACAAACTCAGCCAACTGATCTGTCACAGGGCCGTTCATGGCAATGCGACGATCGCTAATCACCAAAGTGCCATCAACCAGCGGCTCTTTCAGGTAGCGAGGTTGTGCTTTTGCCGCAATCTTGCGGGCTTCTTCTTCTTTTTGATAACGGACAATGTCTCCCTGAATACGACCAATGGAATTCGCTGACTCGAGTTGGAGTTGCTTGGATTCGGCTTCGAGATCGCGGATGCGATTCGTGCGTTCAGTCAGGCGAGCTGAAGCGCGTGCAGCCTCAAGTGCAGCTGTGCGTTCGAGCTTAGCACGCTCTTCTTCAGCAGCAGCAGCCTCAGCAGCCACACGTGCTGCACGCAGAGCCTTCTCCGCGGTGAGCTTGGATGTCTCGGCATTCATAGGCGCAAGGACTTCGGCGCGCTTAGCTTCGGCAAGCGCAAGCTCGGCTTGAATGCGGGCAGCTTCGATACGTAATTTTTCTGTCTCCTTCTGGAGGGCACGCAATTCGGGCGCCACTTCTGGAGCAGTTGGACGGGCGGCTTCTGCCGCTGGTGCTGCAGCAGCAGGTGCAATCGCAGGCGCAGACTGCTGACCCAGTAAAGTTGCAGACGTTAGCAAGGAGAGCGCAAGCGCTCGGAGTTTTTGGTTTTTCATCGGGCGAGATAAATATTTTCGGGATCGTAAATCATCCAAGCATCACCGGGTTGTAAAATAGGGAGAACAATTTGTGCTTTGCCCGCAGCATTTCTACGGATGATTTGAACGACGGCCGGACGCGGAGCTGCCGAGAGTTCATCGACACTGTCTTCGGCAATTTTTTCAACGACGTCTGTCACCCAGTGGCGGCGAACGGCTTCGTCGCCTAAAATTTTCCAGTCGCCAGTCACCGTGGCAGCGTACATCTGCTTCACAAATTCGTCTAAGGTAATGCCAAGGCGCTTCGCAACTTCTACATTGATGCGCCCGCACCAAATTTCAGACCAATCCAACTGTTCGTGAAGCTGAGTTATGTTGCCCTGTATAACTGTAGAAGGTTGATGGTGAAGGATAACAGTGTTTGGATAACAGAATGAACGTTTCGCAAGCGTTGTGACGACAGCAGCCATTGAAGCAGCGTACTGCTTCACAACAACATACACCGGCGCTTTAGAGGTCTGCATCGCGCGCAGAATTTGATACCCCGACATCACTGAACCACCCGGTGAAGCATCAATCACAATGAAGATAGGTTCTTTTTCGGACTGAAGATTATAAAAGGCAATATGGTCGCAGACAAATTTCGCAAGGTCGTCGCTCACAGGACCATTAAACGGAATGCGGCGATCGCTGATGTGTAACGTTCCGTTAATCAAAGGATCAAGCGGATGCTCAACTTTTATACCGTAAGCCAACTTGGCGGCACGTTTGCGCGCCATCGCAAGGGCTGCTTCTGTATCTAACTGCGTATTCGCCAAAGTGTTTTGTGCCTGATTCAGGCGAATCTCAGATTCAATCTCTGTGCGACGGCGGTCACCCTCGGCGAGAGCTGCTGACTTGCGAGCAGTCTCGAGTGCAGCTGTGCGCTGAAGTTGTGCCCGCTCTGCATCCACTTCCACAGCGGCGGCCTCGGCACGGGCTGCACGTAAAGTTGCTTCAGCTTCTAATCGACGTAATTCATCCGTCTGCGGCAGGGTCGCTAATTTTCGCTGGGCCGCAGCGAGCTCCAAGCGGGCCTGGATGAGAGCCGTCTCGGCTTCGACCTGACGCGTGGAAACGGGGGGTGCTTCTTGGCCAATTAAGGCAGCGCAGAGGAAAATGGGGCCTAAACGGGAAATCATTGCGTGATGAGATAGTCCTGTATGACACCATTTTTGTTCCCTTAAACCTTAAATTAAGGATGCATAAGGCATGTCTATTGATGCACCCATCCGCTACCGCGACCGACAGACAGGCCGAATCGAAACCGAACAGGTCTACGGCGAGGCATGGCTCAAGCGCATCTACGGCAATCCTTTAGGCATGCTCGTTCTACATGCAGCCGTGCGCCGTGCTTGGTTTTCGTCTCTCTACGGAAAATTGAGCGACCGCGCCACCAGCGCCGCCAAGGTCGGGCCATTTATCAAGAAGTTCGGGATTAAAATGGAGGACTTCGTTGTACCCCCCGGCGGCTACGCGACATTTAATGATTTCTTTTACCGTAAACTCACGGCAGGCGCTCGACCCATTGATGCAGATCCATCCGTTGCAATTTTTCCTGCGGACGCCCGACATCTCGGCTTTCAGGACATCTCGACCGCAGACGGTATCTACGCAAAAGGCCAAAAGCTTTCGGTAGCCGAACTGGTAGGCGACCGTGCCCTCGGCGAGCGCTATGCTCGCGGCACCGTTATCTGCTCACGCCTCTGCCCGGTAGACTATCACCGCTTTCACTTCCCCGTGGCAGGCACGCCGAGCGCGGCTGTGCCTATCGACGGTACACTTGGCTCAGTCAATCCAATCGCTCTCCGCCGTAAGTTAAATTGGCTTTGGGAAAATAAACGTGCCCGCGTCACGCTGAGCGCAGGAGCCTTTGGTCAAGTAACCCTTGTTGCTGTTGGCGCAACAAATGTTGGGGGCATCATGGAAACCTACACCCCAGACACAGCACTGACAAAAGGCGCAGAACGTGGCTACTTCCGCTTTGGCGGCTCGTGGGTGGCAACACTCTTTGAACCAGGCCGCGTTCGTCTTGAACAAGATCTTGCAGGGTCAACTGCAGAAGGCATTGAGCTTCTCGCTCGTTTTGGCACCCCGATGGCGAGGCTTGCCTGACACGGCTTTCATCCAATAGATGAACCTGCCGATGCTCGGGTGGTGGAATGGCAGACACATCCGCTTTAGGTGCGGACGCCGAAAGGTATGCGGGTTCGACTCCCGCCCCGAGCACTCGGCACCGTTGGCTCAACGCTGGACAGCACGGGCGACACCCCGTTAAATCAATCTATGTTCGCGTGGATACGCAGCTTCCTCTCACCGAAAGAACTCAATCTTTCGGAAGCACCGGACGAACCCATTCCGACCGAGCGCGTAAGCACGACTCGGCCCGAAGGCTTCAAGCCATGGATAGGGGTCGATCTCGACGGAACGCTCGCCCGAGCTGACAGCTGGGAAGGCATTACGCATATCGGCGAGCCTGTTCCTCTAATGCTTCGCCGTGTACGCATTTGGGTCGAAAAAGGTATGACCGTAAAAATATTAACGGCTCGGGCCTGCGATCCTGCAGGCATTGAAGCGACCCAAGCCTGGCTTGTCTCTCATGGCTTGCCGGCACTTGAAGTCACAGACCGCAAAGACTTTGGCATGATTGAACTTTGGGATGACCGCGCGATTCAAGTCGTTCATAATTCTGGCATTTGCTTCCTGAGCCCATCGGTGTTCGGTCGCCCACGTGCACCGATTCTACCGGATGAAATTGCCGACCAAACCTACATTTTAGTCGGGGCCGAACGCTTCCAAAAACCCACGGCACCCCCACCCTCACCCACTGTATGATTGCTGCACCTAAAGTAGAATACTCGCTACGCGTACTCGCGCAGCTCGCGAAACAACACGCGCCCGGACACGTCGTTCGCGTCGAAGACTTAGCGAAAATTGAAGCCGTACCTCAAAACTATCTCGTGCAACTTTTAAACGAATTACGTGAAGGTGGATTGGTAGACTCAAAGCGCGGTAAGACTGGCGGCTATCGACTGGCGCGTAATCCTGGCGACATCTCGGTGCATGACGTCTTAGCCGTGATTGATCCCGCTATCGCTAAAACAAAAGTAACCGCCAAGGGCGCCTCGGGACCTCAAGTTGCCGGACTCTGGCGAGAAATCTCCCGTCGACTCGACGGCTCCCTCAGCGACCTGACGCTTGCCCACCTCGCTCGTGCAAGCGAAGGCGGCGATTGGGAGATCTAAGCGGACGCTAAGAGACTAAAGCCTAACGACTAAGGCTTAAAGCCAACGTACAATTTTAAACGCTACGCGTAGTTATAACTAAAATGTGTCTGGTTTTCGGCGTTCTTTAGTCCTTCGTCCTTAGTCTTTAGTCCTTAGTCTTTAGTCTCTACCCCCCTCCTCACAGCACCAACATCGCATCGCCGTAACTAAAGAAACGGTAATCGCGGGCAGTAGCTTCAGCGTAAATTTCCTTCAACCACGGCAAGCCGTCAGCGCTGTCAGGCCGCAAGAACGCAGCCACCAAGCAGAGCAATGTTGAACGCGGAAGGTGAAAATTCGTTAAGAGGTGTTCGCAGCAAGCAATACGGCCACCTGGTTGAATAAACAGTTCCGCATCGCCTGTGTAATCACCTGCGGGCGCATTCGCGTAGTCCCCAGCAAGCGAACGTAAGCAAGCTTCGGCAGCACGAACCGTTGTTGTGCCGACTGCTAAACGCGGGCGCTCCGTGCGCAAGGCCTGTAAAGTCGAAGCAGGTATTCGATAATGCTCACGGTGCATACGATGTTTATTAATCAAGCCGTCATCAATGGGCTGAAATGTTCCGGCACCCACCTCAAGAATAAGATCGTGTTGGCGGTGTCCTTTCATTTGCAGCTCTTGCAAAAGTTCAGGTGTAAAATGCAGCCCGGCGGTCGGCGCAGCGGCGGCACGGCGTGCAGTGCTATCCGCATAAACCGTTTGGTAGCGCACGGCGTCATCGGTCGGCGCAAGCCCCGCGGCAGCGCGGGCATGTAGAATATAAGGAGGTAGGGGCACCTCGCCGATGCGAAGCGCGAGGTCCTCGACTGTTCCGCCGCCCACGACGTCGAACCGCACACGGTATTCCGAGTTGTCTTGTCCAATCGCGCGCGCAGCAAACACACCTTCGACGCCAAATCCTCCAGACTCGGCAGCACGCTTGCCCGGTCGTAGGAGACAGTGCCAGACCAAAGGGTCTTCGGTCGGTCTGAGCAGGAGGCACTCAATCTTGCCGCCGGTACGACGAAAAGCGCGTAGTCGCGCAGGCAAAACCGAAACGCTGTTACGAAAGAGGCTGGTCGCTTGTGGCAAAAAACTGGGGAGGTCCAAAAACTGTGCGTGCTCTAACTTCCCCGTAGCCCGATGCACAACTAGCAACTTTGAATGGTCACGTCGTGCTGCTGGAATCGCCGCAATGCGATCGGCGGACAACGGAAAATCGAGTTCGGACGCATCCATCCGCTCGCTCAGCCACCCGTCTTGGGCGGGGTAGTCAATAGATGACCATCAATCGCCCGGAGTTGCACAAACTCTTGTCCTGAAGTTGCCCGGCGCAATTCTTCCTCAATCGCAGAAAGTTTAGCATCCAAGTCATCGATGCGTGCAACAAAGACTGCCTCAGGCGTAGACGGAGTCTGACAGGCACCAAACTCGCGCAGGGTGTGGTGTGAAAGAATGACGTGCTC
>CANHHS010000023.1 GCA_947460445.1 Opitutia bacterium
GCTGTAATCATAGGCGGTACGGGCGAGCTTTGTGGTGCGATTGCTGAAGGCTTTGCCGCAGCAGGTGCACACGTTGTCCTCGTCGGAAGGGATGCCACGAAAGCCGAAGCACGCCTGTCAAAAATTAAAACGAGCGGTGGTTCAGGCGAATTCGCTGTCTGTGAAGCTACCGACAAGTCTGCGCTCATCGCACTCCGCGATAAATTACTAGCACGCGGACCGATTGATATCTTGATCAATGGCGCAGGGACAAACTCCCCGACCCCATTCCTCGAGATTGCCGAGTCCGAGATCGACCGCATCCTCAATGTAAACGTGAAGTCAGTCATTCTCGGCTGCCAAGTCTTCGGCGAAGCAATGGTCAAGGCGGGTCGAGGCTCTATTATTAATCTTGGTTCCGAATCTGCCCTTACCCCCCTTTCGCGGGTCTTTACATATTCGGCGTCTAAAGCTGCCGTGCATAATCTTTCCAAGAACCTTGCACGTGAGTGGGCAAGCAAAGGCGTTCGAGTGAATACGCTGGTACCCGGATTTTTCCCAGCAGAGCAAAACCGCAAAGTACTTTCTCCGGATCGTGTTGCGAGCATCTTGGCCAAAACTCCTATGGGTCGCTTTGGAGAAGCTCGAGAACTTGTGGGTGCTGCCCTCTTCCTGGCTTCCCAGGCAGGCAGCTTCACAACCGGCTCAGAAGTCGTCGTGGACGGCGGCTTCTCTGCGCAATCAATCTAATCGATGGGTTTCTGCGACGAAACTTTCTTACTTTCGACGCCACAGGCCGAGCGTCTCTGGCGCGACGTAGCTAAAAATCAGCCCATCTTTGATTACCACTGTCACTTAAGTCCTAAAGACATCGCCGAAGATCGACGCTTTGAAAACCTTCATGCTATCTGGCTGGAAGGAGATCATTACAAATGGCGGGCGATGCGCGCCAATGGTATTGCGGAAAATCTTATCACCGGTACGGCTGCACCCCGTGAAAAATTCAACGCGTGGTGCGCAACCGTTCCACGCACGTTGCGTAATCCGATTTTTCATTGGACGCACCTCGAGCTCCGTCGCCATTTCGGCATCGAAGAACTTCTGGAATCCTCGACCGCCGATAAAGTCTGGGACGAAGCCAATCGACAACTCGCTCAAGGCAATCTGACCGCGCGAGGTATCTTAAGTCGGATGAACGTCGAACTCGTCGGCACAACCGATGACCCCGCCGATAGCCTCGAATGGCATCAAGCGATTGCGAAATCAGGTTTTGCAACCCGCGTCATCCCTACCTTCCGTCCAGACGCTGCCTTGAAAGTCGACCAGCCCGCCAAGGTCCAAGCCTGGGCCAAGCGCCTTTCGAGTGTAGCCGGGGTGTCAGCGGACACCTTCGCAGGCCTCCAGACGGCTCTGCGTAAGCGCTACGACGACTTTGGCGAGGCAGGCTGTCGTGCCACCGACCACGGCCTTGCCCGCCTTCCTGACACGACCTGTACCGATGCACAGGCTAAGTCCATCTGGGAGGCTGCCATGGCAGGTCAAGCAGCCTCGCCTGAGGATACTGACCGCTTTGCTATCTGGTTAATGCTGCTCGTCGGACGCATGAACCACGCCAAGGGCTGGGTCACGCAATTACACCTTGGTCCCGTGCGCGACCCCAACCCTCGCCTAGCCAAGACACTCGGTGCCGATGCGGGGTGCGATACGATTGGCGATGCACGACAAGCACCCGGGCTAGTTCGCTGGTTCTCCACACTCGAAGCTGAGAACGCCTTACCACGGACGATCCTTTATAACATCAATCCGGCAGATAACGCGCTCTTCGCCGGCTTCTGCGGTTCATTCCAAGACGGGATTATCCCAGGAAAAATCCAGCACGGCTCAGCTTGGTGGTTCCTGGACCAAGAACGCGGGATGCGCGACCAGATGAATCAGCTCTCTGACCTCGGCTTACTCAGTCGATTCGTTGGCATGGTTACGGACTCACGCTCATTCCTCTCTTACCCACGTCACGAATATTTCCGCCGAATCCTCTGCGATCTTATCGGCTCCGACATTGCCACCGGTCGACTGCCTGACCGCAAGGAATGGATCGATGCACTTGTGCGTGATGTGTGTTCTGCCAACGCTCGCAGCTACTTCGGGAAATAAACATGGGGTTCTTTAATTTCCGGAATCTCTTTCGTTTGATTGCGTGGTCGTTTGGCATGCAAATTCAGGTATCAAATCGTAACTCAACAGGATTTGATTCATCGGCATTTTTACCTGAAGAACGCTGTCGAAGCACTATCGAGCGAGCGATAACAGTGAGTTGTTCGTGTTTGACGTTGGTTGTTCTCCTCCAACCTGTCTGTCTTAAATTCGAATTCTTTTCAGGGTTTTATAACTGGTTTGCTCCTCGCACTGAACTCATTGCTCTACCTGGATTGGTATGGACGGCTTACATGCTTATACCCAATCGACGTCCAATGGACCGAGTTGCGATTGAAATAGGCACCTTCACCCTCACCCCTTGGCTGATTCCCTATGTCATCGGCATCCTATTTCTTCCCCGGGAAGACTTACTTTGCCTACCGTTTTTCTGGCATTTCCTAGGCTATGTTCTGTTGGTGGCTGCCGGACTTATTCTCGATGTCCGCATGGAAATGCGTGCGAAGGAACTCGAGCGACAAAACTTTTCGGAGACCGATAAAAGCAATTAAGTACGATCCGTGCGATAAACACGTCGCACGCGCTGGGTAAGTGTACAGAGTGCTTCCCAGGGGATACAATCGGCCCAGCTGCAAAAATCTGTGACGGTAATTCCAGAACTGCCGTGTCCGCCGAGGATGGTGGCAACGTCGCCGACGGCTGCCAACGGAAGGTCGGTTACATCAACGAGGGTTTGATCCATCGTCACGCGACCTAAAATCGCACAACGCTGATTGCGGATGATTAAGTAGCCACGTCCACTAGCAGCTGTCGGAATGCCATCCCCATAACCCGCCGCAACCACCGCAATTTTACTTTGCCGTTTCAGCGTATAGGTGCGCCCGTAACTAACTGCAGTTCCCTTCGGCAAGTCTTTGACCAAAACGACACGTGCATGAAACGACAGCACAGGCTCAGGCTTGATGCGCTCTAAGAACGAACCGGGGTGCGGGGGTAGCCCATATTGCAAGAGTCCAACTCGCACAGCGTTAAAGGGTGAATCAGCAGAGAAGCTATCAAGTCCTGACGAGTTATCGGCATGGATGATCAGTCCCTCGCGCTGTGTATCCGGGATGTCACTGAGAATTTTTAGGAAAATTTGCCTTTGTTCAGTCGTAAATGCCGCATCGCCGTCGGCATGTGAAAAGTGAGTATAAATACCACGTAACACGAGACCGGGATGGTTTAGGACGGTGGCAATCAGTTGTGCAGCTTGCGTATGCCAAATCCCTGCACGACCCATACCCGTATCAACTTTAATGTGCACCGGTGTACGCTTCTTAGAGGTGACCGACAATGCCCCCAGTGCTTCGGCTTCTTCCAAAGATGAAAGCGTCAAGGTAAGCCCCAGCGAGAGGGCCTGCGGGTATTCATCTGCTAATGCAGGTGACAGTAGCAAAATGTCAGCCTGTGGACCAATCTCACGCAGGCGCGAAGCTTCTTCAACGTTGGCGACCGCAAAGTAATTGACCCCAGCTTGTAGCAATCGGCTAACAACTTCTGCCATGCCGTGCCCATAGGCATCCGCTTTCACGACAGCGACGTAACGCACGTGGCCCGGTAAGGCTGCTTTAATACGGCCAACATTACGATCGAGCGCAGGTAAATTAATTTCGGCCCAGGCACGCGATCCGGGTGCTAAAGATTGCGTTGTCATTGTGCGCTGGAGTGACGTTGCCCAGACCACATCGCATAGACTGTAGCTGAATTGAGTGCATCAGGGTGTTCCGACATCTTCAAAATATCATGGTCCGTGAATACCTTGGGTAAAGATGACCACACATCGACAGCTTCACCCATGGGGAGTTCGGAGACATGGCGAAACCCGCCAGAAATTGGCCGGAGCTCTAATTGACTTAAGGCTTTGGCTTCCGAGTCGTGTAACTCACCCACTGGCCCTTGGTCGTTAACTTTCTGTACATTGAGATTACCAGCTCTGCCCTCGGACACCACCGCATCGCAAGTACCGCGGGCTAACCAAGCAGCCGCGAGATGATTCGACCATGTAAGCACAGGCTTGGATTTAATCTCACCCCAAGCACGCGCCGAAAGAATGGTCGCACGAATACCGAGGACGGACCCCGGTCCGACGTTAACGGCAAAGGCGGCAATTTGACTTAAGGTGATGCCTGCTTGACGGAGCACCTGCTCGACACAGGGCTGAATGGCTTCCGCAGGGTCAGCCGATGACTCGCTCTGTGCAACCCATGCACCGTTAACCAAGAGACCGACGTGGAGACGTCCACGAACGGCTCCATCTAAGCAAAGACATGGGCTGGGAATTTTCATACCTTAGCCTGGAGGCCATTCCAGCGGACGACCTCCTAAAAGGTGAATATGCAGGTGAGGTACACTTTCGCCGCCATCTTTACCGTTATTGATGACGATACGAAAACCGTTTTTCAAATTGAGGTCCTGTGCAACTTTACGTGCGACTAGAAGTAAGTGTCCCAAGAGCGCTTGATCGTCCGAGGAAGCTTCGGCAATGCGGGGAATCGCTTTACGCGGGACAACGAGAACGTGCACCGGGGCCTGTGGGGCAATGTCGCGAAAGGCGATACAGAGGTCATCCTCGTACAAGAACGTTGCGGGGATTTCCCGATCGGCAATGCGCTGGAAGAGTGTCTTGGACACGTTTAGAGAACCACCACGGTGATACGCCCACGGCCAGACATACGTGCAGTTAATCCATTCAATGTATCAACGGCAGCGTCATACGCTCCTTGATACCGAGCCGAACGGGCACGTTGACCGCCCAAAAATTGGTCCTGCAAGCCAACAACCCACAGTAAGACATCCGACGAACCGTCGACGGGGGCCAAAGCTCTTTCGACTGCCCCACCCGCCCAAAGCGGATCAAACGGCTGGTCGCGATAATCCAGCACAGCAATATCTGGCGTGCGTCCAACGGGTAAAATCAGCGAGACAATCTGCCGAGCAGCACTCACTAATCCTTCGGAGTCTAAGCCACGCGAAGGTAAGATCTCTGATTCCACGACCCGCAAAACAGCATCGATATCACGACGCAGCTCAGGGGTTGTCCCAGCCAACGTCGCCAAAAGCGCATGGAAAGTTCGTAAGCGCGCTGCACGAACAGCCGCAGCGGCGGCAGCAGCAGCGGCGGTCATGGCACCTTTCCTCCCTTACGCAATTGTTCGATGACACGGGCTAGTTCTTCGATATCGCGAAATTCGCGGTAGACGCTCGCAAAGCGCACGTAGGCGATTTGGTCAACCGACTGAAGTTTCTGCATGATGATTTCACCGATATCTTTCGAGGGCACTTCGTCTTCGAATCGCGTATTAATTTCTTCGATGACAGATGAAATCAGTAAGTCGATCCGCTCGGTTTCGACTGGTCGCTTATCGGTCGCCTTGCGAATACCTGAGGCAATCTTGGCTAAATCTAAAGGCTCACGCGAACCATCACGCTTAACGACAACGAGACCTTCACGCAGGATTTCTTCGATGGTAGTAAAGCGATGCTCACAACCCAGGCACTCGCGACGACGGCGGATGGCATGGTTACCTTTCACGAGGCGTGTCTCGATCACCTTGGTGTCTTCGTGATGGCAACGGGAACACTGCATAACTTAGAGCCGAAGGAAGTTTGCGAGAATGTCTAAGCCACGCTCGGTGACATAGGACTCAGGGTGGAATTGTACCCCCCAGACAGGCAGCGTGCGGTGTTTTAAGCCCATAATCAGCCCATCATCTGTCCAGGCAGTCACCTGAAGGCATTCGGGCAGGCTTGGACGGTCCACAACGAGCGAATGGTAACGGGTGGCTGCAAAGGGACTCGGCATACCACGAAAGAGATCCTCGCCATCATGGAAGATCGGGGATGTTTTGCCGTGCATCAAATTCGGCGCACGGACAACTTTGCCGCCGTAAACTTGGCCGATGGCCTGGTGACCGAGACAGACTCCCAATAATGGTTTTTTGCCAGCAAAGGCACGGATGATGTCACACGATATACCCGCTTCAGAAGGTGAACATGGACCTGGAGAAATCATCACTCGCTCTGGATTCAGTGCGAGAGCCTGTTCAACCGTAATCTCATCATTGCGGAAGACGCGTTGCTCTACTCCCAACTGGCCGAAATATTGGACCAAGTTGAAGGTAAACGAGTCATAGTTATCGATGACTAAAAGCACGGTTCAAAGATTGACCACGACCCGAGAGAGTCAAGGAACGCCCGCTAGATGTGAACAACTGTTTGGCGCCTACTTAGCGCGATAAAGTACTGATCGTAAACTTATTCGCAGCCGGATTATACACATAACCCTTAGCCTCAATGGTCAAGATCGTGAATTGGACAGTACCTGTAAACGTACTTGGGAGAGCGGTCCCACGCAGCGTAAGCACGCCCTTCCTGTCAGTAATACCTGAGATTGTCGTCGTGACGGGCGACCCCCCCGACGGCGTTGTCACTACACTGTAGGTAACTTTGGCAGACGGAATATCCTTTAACTTTTGATCGACAATCAATGCGACCGCTTGGGGTATCACATTTGTCTTACCGGATTTAGCCCAACTTAGCTTGAGCGATAAAACACTGAGCGCGGGTGTGTTTTTGTTTATTTTAACGGAAACAGTTACCGGAACCGAAGTGGTACCAATGTAGCCGTAGTTATCTGTAACCTTTAAAACTGCATTATAGGTTCCAACCAAAGCGTAAACATGAACAGGGTTAGCCTCCGTCGAAGTCGCGCCATCGCCAAAATCCCAAAAGTAACTCGCAATCGTGCCATCGGGATCGTTGGAACCTGATCCAACAAAACTCATCGAAAATGGCGCAGGTCCTGATCCAGCGGACGTACCCACGGCTGAAGCCACAGGGGGTAAATTACTGAAGGCCGAGGCCACAAATGTCGCATTGAGGGTAAAACGCCCTAACGAACTGTAGTCATTGTAGGCGGCCTGGGCACTACCCGTGCCAATGCCATCAACAATGATGTAATAAGTGCCAGCAGGTACGCCTGTCGAAAGCGCAGCGCCCATTTCACTTGTAACAGGCGAAGTTGCAAAAATCGTGCCTTCGGCATTCGCCAGAGAAATAGAGAGCTTCAGGTTTGGCGAAAGAGAGGCCACTGCACCGACCAAGTTCAAGGTACCCGCATCTGTAGTGATTTTATACCACGCCTTATCCGTCTTATCGACAATCACGCCACCGATTGAAAAACTCGGTTCGACCGCAACAGTTGCAGCACTGGCACTATCGGTACCATGATCTGCAGCCAAGCGTGGAGCATACGTAGAGATAATCGCGAGTTCATCTTCAGTATTGTTGGCTAAGGAATACTCACCCTTCGACCATTGGACGACCGCCCGATCGTAACCGACGCCCATAATCGGTGCCCAATCGGAATGCCCCTCGTAGTATTCAACCCAACCACGACCGGATTGCCCCATATGGTTTAGGCCAACCGAATGTCCAACTTCGTGTGAAGTCGCTTCAGCTATCCATTTTTCATCATCCGATAGGTCGTCAGAGAAAACAAAAACAGGCGTATCAATCGATGAACCAAATGAGCCGACATAAGCGACGCCCCCTGCACCACCACTAAACCACTGACTACTATCACCACCAATCACAGCACGAATACCCCAAGTCGTATCACCGTCACCCGATTGGCGAATAGCTTCAACGCCAGGGTCTTCGGTGGTCACATCGACGTCAAAGGCTGCATAATCTTCTGCGACACGGCGCCAAATATTCTGGATCATAGCCTTCTCGGCATTCGAGAAATTCGACGTGTCGCCGTCGATATCTAACGGAGGGGTTGTAAAATCCCTGCCTCCATTATCTGAATCATTCCAATCTGTACCCGAGGTGGTATGCCCATCACAGTCGAGATAGATAATCCGTGTGGCACCTGGGCGCGTGTGCAGTTTGAAAGTCTGCTCGTAAGGAAAAGCTGCTGTACCTGTATAATTAGAATTGTCGGGGCCCGTTAATGTACGCGCAGGTGCGGCACATACATAAAGCGATTTGTTCTTCCCATCGATTTTGAGCGCATGGTCGCGATCGGCGATACGACGGTACTCTGCACGGTCCATACGAATATGGTCCGCAGCTTTGTCTTTGGTGACTTCGTCTACCGAGTAAGCATCACGTGATTGCCGCTCAGGCTTTAGCAAAGGATTGGTTGGTCCAGCTACCCCTAGGCCAAAACACGCCCAAGCAAGCACGAAGACAAAGGACCTTTTCATAGGTAATACTTATCCAAAAATGAACCCGTAGCAAGTTCCCTCATAAAAATGGCCAGCAATTGCTGGCCATTTTTATGAAGACTATTTGTTACTAACGGGAAACGCTATCCGTCGTCTCCACATTAAAGGACGCATCATAAATGCCTCCCGGAAGTGTTAAATTCGTTACCGTAAAGGTAAGCGCACCGCGCGTCAGGGGCGGAATGCGACCTCGAAGACGGACTTGGCCTTTCTCGTTCGTGCGGCCGATGACGTCACCCTGCCCGATACCTGAAAGTCGACCGTAAACCATGGCATTACTAACGAGCGCGCCCTTGTCGTCTTTGACAGTGACAAGAATGTCGGCACTCGCACTTGCACCTGATCCGCTAAACCCTGGAACAATAGCGCTGACAAAAATAATGCGGCTGTTGACCACTTCGATATCAAGATTGGCGGTACCGGTTAAACCCTGATTATCCGTCACAACCAATGTGACGGGATGAAGCCCTGGGGTCGTAAAGGTGTGTGTTGGACTTGCGGTAATCGCAGTCGTTCCATCGTCAAAGGTCCATAGATACTCCACGACAATGCCGTCAGGATCTGAAGACTGCGTGCCATCAAAGCCGACTGTTAGAGGCGCAGAACCTTTTAACGGAGAAGTGCCAGAAGTCGAAGCGACAGGAGGTTTACTGACCAACGTGCTCGGACGAAGTGTGCCTGTGAGGGTATATCGACCGATGCTCGCATATGTGGTGTAACCAGTGGTCGCACTCGTACCCGAAGCCGAAGACTCAATCACGGCATAATACTCACCTTCAGCCAACGGAATCACTAAGGATGAATCAAGGGCATCAGAAGTACTCGAGCGTGACGGCGCGCTGGTTGCAACAACGCCGCCCGAGCTATCAAGAATCGTTAATCGCGTATCAAGGTTGGGCGCGTAAGCTGCCACTTTGACATTCAACGTCACAAGACCTGAACCTGTCTTAAATGCGAACCAGTCTTTATCGGTGGAGCTGTTAATGATACCTTGTTCGAGAACAGTTGTTCCAGAAATCGATTTAGCTCGGACCATATTGTCAGCAATGTCGTCCGTAAGCTTGGAAAGATAGGTACTGATAACGGCGATGTCGTCCTGGGTGTTACTGGCATTATCATATTCCCCTTTAGACCATTGAGCGACGTTCACGTAGTACCCCACGCCCATGATTGGAGCCCAATTGGCATGACCTCCATAGTACTCGGTGCCGTCAGTCTTGCCATCATGACCAAGTCCCAAGGTGTGTCCGACCTCGTGGCTGACAGCTTCCGCTGCACCTTTGTAGCCGCCATTGAACACCCAGCAAGGCGTGCCATCACCCCATTTGTATGATCCAACGAAAGCAACACCTCCTGAACCTGACTGGAACGAGTTATCTTTGCGCGGTCCAATTCCCACAATAACCCCGTAAGTATCGTCACCTGAGGAAAGAATCCGGATGGCATCATCCGAAGGAGGCTCGGTGGTTACATCGACATCCCAAACCGCAAAATCTTCTGCAACAAGTCTCCAGATTTTCTGAATAGTCGAACGTTCGCTATCACTGAAAGTGGCAGGGTCGCCATCCGAGTCGTAAGCGGTAACACCTGTAACACTCGGACTACCCCAGCGAGCCTTAGGACCGTCTGGACAGCCATCAAAATCTAGGTAAATTTTCTTCTTCGAACCTGGACGGGAGTGCAGCAGGAAAGTCTGGTTATAAGGAAACTCCGCAGGATCGGTGTAACTCGCAGGATCTTCACCTGGAATCGTCTTACCAACCACTACCGGGAACCGACAAACGTAGAGCGCGAGACCATCGGAACTCACCATGGCATCTTTATCACGGGCAGCGACTTCATTGGTCTGAGCAGTCGTCCAACCCAAGCGCGATGCAACCTTGGCACGCTCGGTCGGGGATAAATCACGCAAGCTACGCAAAACGGGCGCAGTGGCAGGGGCGGTACCCGCTTGAGCGGTCAAGGCAGCTCCCGTAAACGCCAGAAGGGTGGCTAGAAAACGCATGGTAGATTACTGGCTGGATTGAATAAGTGAGACAACCCTCAAAATAACCCCATCTTTAGGGTCTGAAGACAGCCTAAACTGCTCAAATCCCTCGCTTTACACCGTGCGGAGGCTGTGAATAACAAAGGTAGGAATATGAAGCAGCAAACCATCGAGCGCGAAGTTTCCCTAAAGGGTAAATCCCTGCATACCGGGCAGGACGTCACGCTGACCCTGCGCCCCGGAAACATCGGCACAGGCATCGTCTTCCGTCGCATCGACCTCTTCGGCAAGCCTGAGGTGCGCCCAAGTTCCGATATGGTTACAGAAGTGGAACGAAAAACCACAGTCTCCTCGGACCATATCAAACTTCACACCATTGAGCATATTCTCTCGGCGCTCACTGGCATGGGAATCGACAATTGTGTCGTCGAACTCGATGCATCCGAACCACCCATTGTTGATGGTTCAGCTCGGCCGTTCACCACACTCATTCGCCAAGCAGGAATCGTAACTCAAGATCAGGTCGCAGAAACGTTTACGCTCACTGCTCCAATAACGATTAATGAAGGTAGCCGTTCGATCGTAGCTCTGCCTCATGATGGCTTCCGGGTAACATGCACATCGGCCGATGACCGCGGAATCCATACGCAGCATCTCACGATTGATTTAGATCCTGAAACCTATGAAGCGCAAATTGCGCCAGCTCGTACATTCACGATTTACGAGGACATCGAGGAATTATTGAAAAAAGGTTTAATCCAAGGTGGCTCACTCGACTCAGCCATCGTGCTTAAAGGCGACAAGGTTATCACCAAGGAACCTCTGCGTTTTAAGGAAGAACTCGTTCGCCACAAGATCCTCGATATTGTCGGCGACCTCACCCTTGCCGGTGTGCGGATTAAAGCCCACATCATCGCCGTCCGTCCTGGCCACTCACTCAACGCCCGTCTGGGTGCAGCCATTCGCAAGCAATGGCAGGAGTCCAAGACCAGCAAAGGAAAGGCGAAGGCTGTCAGCGTTAGCGTCGACACGCCTGTCGGCAACGAGCTCAATATTCGTCAGATCCTCAATGCGCTACCCCACCGTTACCCTTTCGTGATGGTGGATCGCGTGCTCAAGCTCGAAGCGGAATCGATTGTAGCGATTAAGAATGTGACAATCAACGAGCCGTATTTCCAAGGACACTTCCCTGGCCAGCCTGTGATGCCTGGCGTATTACAAGTTGAAGCCATGGCCCAAGTTGCGGGTTTAATCATGCTGAATAAAGTTCAAGCAGGCGACTCGCCGAAAGTCGTCTTCTTCATGAGTGCAGATAAAGTTAAATTCCGTAAAGCGGTCACCCCAGGTGACACCCTCGAAATCCGTGCGAAGCTTACGAAGATCCGTGGCAAGATTGCCTGTGCGGAATGCGAATGCTTAGTTGCGGGCGAAACTGTTTCATCGGCCGACCTCATGTTCACCGTCGCTGACAGCGGCACTGAAGGTTAAAAATCCGGGCGTGATTCATCCAACAGCCATCATCGAATCGGGTGCAAAACTCGGTAAGAATGTCAAGGTAGGCGCCTACGCATTTGTCGGCCCTGAAGTCACCTTGGGCGACGGTTGCGTCCTGCACCATCACGCCTGCGTTGAAGGCTACACGACGCTCGGCGCAAACTGCGAAGTCTTCCCCTTTGCAGTTATTGGTGGTCGCAGCCAAGACCTTAAAGGCAAGACCGGTCGCCCAGGTTTACGCATTGGCGCACGTAACATGTTCCGCGAATACGTCAGCGTGCACCTTGGCACCCAAGAAGGCGAATGGACAATCTTGGGCGACGACAACGTACTCTTAGCTTATGCCCATATCGCTCACGACTGCGTCGTCGGCAACCACCTCGTGATGTCGAGTCACTCCGCACTCGGCGGCCACGTGCACATCGGCAACAACATCAACATTGGTTGGAGCGCTGGTGTGCATCAATTCTGTCAGGTCGGTGATTATGCCATGGTCGCAGCATGCTCCAAACTTACGCAAGACGTCCCGCCGTTCGTTATCGCTGATGGCAATCCTGCTGAAACCAAGATGATCAATAAGGTCGGTCTTTTACGTAACGGTTTCTCCGAAGCTGAAGTCGACGAAGCCAAGGTACTGCATCGCACTTTCTACCGCGACGGACTTAACGCGACACAAGCACTCGAAAAAGCCAGCACCCTACCCTTCGCCAACGGAAGAATAGCTAAGAGCTGGTTAAGCTTCGTACGTGAGTCCAAGCGCGGTTTAGCCTAATTCTCTAGGTACTTGCGCTGGTTCCGGCGTCTCTTAAGTTGGCAAACATGAAAGCCTTCTTCGTTACTCTATTCGCTTTAGTCGTTTCCAACGGTTCGCTCTCCGCGGCGATCATCGAGAAAGCTTACGAATATCCCTCCGGAGATGTCGTCTGCGAAGGCTGGCAATGTTACGACGATGCCATTGCTGGCAAACGACCTGGCATTCTGGTTGTACACCAATGGACGGGCATTAGCGACCATGAGAAAGAGGCCGCACATAAACTTGCAGCCCTAGGGTACACGGTACTCGTGGCGGATATTTACGGAAAAGGCATTCGCCCACAGCCACCTGCCGCTGGCAAGGAAGCTGGCAAGTACAAGGGCGACCGCCCCCTCCTGCGCAAACGCGTCAACGATGCACTCAACGCACTTAGCCAAGATGCACGCACGGATAGCTCCAAGCTCGCTGCCATCGGCTACTGCTTCGGTGGCACCACCGTGATCGAGCTCGCGCGAAGCGGTGCAAACGTCAAAGGCGTGGTCAGTTTCCACGGCGGCCTCGACTCACCCACACCAAGCGATGGTAAGAACATTAAAGCAAAAGTGCTCGCGTTGCATGGCGCTGACGACCCTTACGTACCCGCCAAAGATGTCGCCGTCTTCGAAACTGAGATGAAGACCTACAAAGTCGACTACGCCCTGATTCAGTATCCCGGCGCCGTCCACAGCTTCACCCACAAAGCAGCTGGCAACGATAACTCCAAGGGTGCCGCTTACAATGCCACTGCTGATCGCGACTCGTGGAGTCGGATGGTATCGTTCCTGAAGACAACGCTCAGCCGCTAAACGACGTTCTTAAAACAAAGAAGCCACGGGGTTAACCGTGGCTTCTTTAATTCTGTAACGGGCGACTTAGGCCACGCGCTCGACGAGGAGCGGCGGCACGTTCGGGCGCTTCGGCGCGAGGCGGTACGCATCGCGGAAGTACGGGAGCGCGAGCTCGACCTTCGACTCGTCGTTATAGTGAATCATGATCAGCGGCTCACCCTGCTTGACCTGCGTGCCAACCTTACGGATTTCGGTGACGCCAACCGAAGGGTCGAGCGAACCATCCTTATTGGTCGCGAGCAAGCGTACGCCTTGGGCAATCTTACCCGCATCAATGGTGTGAACGTAACCACGCTTCGGCGCTGGCAACTTGCGGATAAACTTCGCCTTCGGGAATTTGCTAGGATCATCAATCCAGTCAGTCTTGCCGCCTTGAGCACGAACCATCGCCTTAAACTTCTCGAGGGCAGAACCGTCTTTCAAGTGACGCTCGACAGCCTGCTTCGCAGAGAGCGTAGAGCCGGCGACGCCAGCGAGGCGGACGACTTCCATGCCAAGCTTCATGACGAGATCCTGAAGGTCCTCAGGACCTTCACCCTTCAAGAGACGAACCGCTTCAAGAACTTCTAAGCCTGTACCGACGGAATCGCCTAAAGGCTGATTCATGTCAGTGACGAGGGCGACGCACTTGCGATTCAAACTGCGCGCGACGCGCGTGATGATACGTGCGAGCTGCTTCGCCTGCTCGAGATCACGAATAAAGGAACCGTTGCCCCATTTCACATCGACGACAAGGCCTTCGCAACCTTCGGCGAGCTTACGCGCAAGGATGCTTCCCGTAATCAATGGAAGCGAAGGGGTCGTGCCTGTGCGTTGACGAAGCACATAGAGCAACTCGTCCGCAGGCGCGATTTCGGAGCACTGCTCGGTTAGCGAACAGCCGACTTTCTCAAGCTGCGCACGAAAAGCGTCTAAGGTAACCTTGGTCTTTAAACCCGGAATGGACGAAAGCTTATCGGTGGTGGAGATGATGTAGTCTTCATCTTTACCATTCATGCCAGGCATGATAACGCCCGCAGCTGCACCGAGAGCTGCCAAGACCATGGAAGTCTTGTCACCGACGCCACCCGTTGAGACTTTGGAAATCTTTGGCTGAGTCAGACGGTCGAGGTCAATGTATTCGCCCGAGAGACGTAGTTCCTCGGCGAAAGAAGCGGTCTCTTGAGCCGACATCTGTCGGAAGTAGATGGCCATCGCGAGCGCCGCCTGCTGGGCTTCGGGCATCGCACTGTCCATAATGGAGTCGACGATATAGCGTATCTCGTCGGCAGTGAACTCACCACCATCGCGCTTCTTCTCAATGAGTGAGGTGTAAGAGGGTTTTTCTTTCTTCTTCGGATCGAGGAGTTTTTCAGCCATAAAGCGTTTGTAGTTAGGTGGTTTAGGAACCGGCCGTGCCCTTGGGCGCGCACACCGCATCAGACAGACTCAAGCCCAAAAGTCGAGATTAAAACC
>CANHHS010000024.1 GCA_947460445.1 Opitutia bacterium
CTTCGTGCGACTGTCGCTTCGGCAGGTAACGACCACCGTCTCGGAGCCAACGAAGCTCCGCCTGCGATTATCTCGATTTATCTCGGCGACATGCTCGCAGACGTCTTCGAGCAACTTCGTAAGAGCGGCTCTGCTAAGTCATCGAAGAAGGGTGGCGTGATGCAGCTAGGGGTCGATTCCTTGCCAGTCCTTCCGAAGGATGCTGGTGACCGTAATCGTACGAGTCCATTCGCCTTCACGGGCAATAAGTTCGAATTCCGCGCAGTGGGTTCCTCGTTCTCAATTGCCGGTCCACTCGTCGCCCTGAACACCATTGTTGCTGATTCAATCGAATTCATGGTTGAGCGCATTGAGGCTCAAATGAAGGGCAAGAAGGGTAACTTCAATGCAGCCCTCGAGGCCGTGGTTAAAGAGATCCTTCAGAAGCACAGTCGTATTATCTTCAATGGTAATGGTTACTCTGAAGCCTGGCACAAAGAGGCTGCGAAACGCGGTCTGCTAAACCTTCGCACAACCCCTGACGCTCTGCCTCAGATTGCCGCGCCCAAGACCGTAGAGGTATTTGAGCGTCAAGGCGTTCTCAACAAGCGCGAACTCGTTTCGCGCGAAGAGATCTATACGCACAGCTATGTTCTTAGCGTGAACACTGAGTCTAAGCTCGTCTCCCAAATCGGCCGCACGACGATTCTGCCTGCCGCGCTTAACTATGCGCGCCAATTAGCAGAGACCGCAGCAGCGATTAAATCAGCGGGTGGCAAGTCCTCGTCCAAGATGCTTAGCCAAGTGGTAAGCTTAACCAACGATCTCGAGTCAGCACTCGATGCCTTGGATAAGCTTCGCGCTTATGAAGCTGCGGATACACATGCGGCTGCGCGTCATGCGGTAAGCAAAGTTCTTCCAGCGATGTTGGTTGTTCGCGAAGCGGCCGACGCGCTCGAAGGCTTAGTTGACGATGCCCTCTGGCCGTTGCCTTCTTACCAGGAGCTCCTCTTCTTGCGCTGAGCAAGGAAATGTAAAAGGGCCGCCGCAGGGCGGCCCTTTTTTGGCTTGGCCTTTTAAAACACAGAAGCCCGTCCGATTGCTCGGACGGGCTTCTGTGTTCGGGTAGGCTAAAGCTTACTTATGCTCCCACTTCTTACGAAGGTAGCTATTGAAGGCCTTGACCTTGCCTTTGCGGCGACGGCGTTCGCAGGGCTTCTCATAGCCACGCTTAGAGCGGGCATCTTTGATGATGCCTTCGCGGTCGACCTTCTTTTTTAGGCGGCGGAGCGCCTTGTCGACGATCTCACCTTTTCGAATTTTGATTTCAACGGGCATGTGTGTGCGCGGTAGTAAGTTGGAGGGAAAGGGGGATGATAGGGGAGCGTCAACCTTGAACCGCAAGGGGGGCTGTGAAGAACTTGATGCTATGTTGTGGGCACTCGGCGCTTGCGGCAGGGGGGGGAGGGGGCAAATCTGACAAACCTCGTCGATGTACCTCAAGGAAATCGTTGCTAACGGCTTCAAGAGCTTTGCTGACCGCACACGCCTCAGTCTCGGGAAAGGCATGACCGCTGTGGTCGGTCCCAACGGCTGCGGCAAATCCAATATTGTGGATGCCATTCGCTGGGTGCTGGGCGAGCAGAGTGCAAAATCGCTTCGCGGTACGAGCATGCAGGATGTGATTTTTGCTGGTAGCGATCAGCGCAAAGCTTTGCCCCAGTGCGAAGTCGAACTCGTCTTCGCTGATTGCGAAAAAGAACTCGGTACACAATTCGCAGAAGTTTCGGTGATGCGACGGTTGTACCGTGAAGGCGCCAGTGATTACTTCATCAATGGCAAGCCTTGCCGGTTAAAAGACATTCAGCGCCTCTTTATGGATACGGGTGTGGGACGCATGTCTTACTCCTTCATGGTTCAGGGACAGATCGACCAGATCCTTTCTGCAAACCCTGCCGAGCGCCGTTACCTCTTTGAGGAGGCTGCCGGCATTACCCGTTATAAAGCTCAACGCAAAGAAGCGTTGAACAAGCTTACGCTGGTTGAGCAGAACCTCGCGCGCACGACAGATGTGATTGAAGAAGTTTCGCGACAAATTGGTTCATTGAAGCGTCAGGCTGCAAAGGCACTCCGCTACCGCCGTCTTCGTCATCGCCTGACCCACCTCGACCTCGCCTGGCAGGGCCATCAATGGGGATCACGCCGTGCACGTGTCGTCGAGCTTGAGGGCACCAGTCAAGCGACCCGCACGGAAGCAGAATCTTTAACTGCCGCTTTAGCCGGACGCGAAGCCGCATTGGCTGAAGCTAAGCAGGCACGCGCGGAAGCCGCTGAGCGCATTGAGCGTGCCCAGCATGCGCTTTATGAAATTCGGGCAAGCCGCGAAGCTGCCGAAGCTGAAGTTCGCACTTCTGAATTACGTGCCGAAGATATTTTAGCTCGGTCTGCTGAAATCCGCCGTGAAGTTGCCGAGTGTGATGTTGCCTTATCAGAGATCGAAACGCGCCTGAGTGGTGGTGCTCAAGAACGTTCAGCCCGCGAAGGCGAAGTGACTCAATTCGACGCCTCATTCCGCGAGCGTTCGACGGAAGTTGAGCAATCCATTCGTGCAGTCGCTGCTGCTGAAGTTGGCCTTCGGCAGGCACGCCAAGATCTTTTGATGGCTGAAGGAGAAATCACCCGCCATCGCGCCGACGTCACTAACCTTGAAGTCGACTTGCGTAGTTTCCAGGCCCGCCGGTCGGCGCTCTCTGATTCACTTTACCAAGCACGTGATGTGCGTTCGACTGCAGAACGTCGGGCCACAGAATCTGCTACCGTTGTTACCCGTCTGCATACTGAACTGGAAGCAGCGCGTACGGCCGAGCAGCAAACGGAGGCCGAAGGCCGCCGTTTAACCGGAGACTTCCGGGCACTTCAGCAAACGATTACCGAGCAAGATCGTGCAGTTGCTAAACGCTCTGCCCAGCTTGGCTTGCTTGAGCAGATGCAATCACGGTTGGAGGGTTTCTCCGAAGGCGCCAAGGCTGTTCTCCGCGGGGAGCTCTCGGATAGTGTTCCTGCAGGCAAAGCAGCAGCCCTTTCGACTTTACTGGACATTGCGGATGCGACGATTGCCCCCGCGCTCGAAAATTTACTCGGCGCTGCAACCGAAGCAGTGGCTCTAGATGATGCGGAGTTTCTGCCACGTGTCGTTACGCGCTTAAGTGAGAGAAATCTTGGCCGGGCCGTTTTCCACGTACCCACGCCCCCTATCAAGTCATCAGCAGGTGCGCCCGCTTGGCTACGACCTGCGTCAGTCGCGGTGTCTCCCCGTAGTCCTGCAGCTGCCCGTCTACTCGAAAGTCTCTTCTCGGGTTGCTACCTTTGCCCATCGCTCCCCGAGTTTCTAACATGGTGGAGTCAGAATCCTTCATTTGAATTTTACCTAGTCGCAACCAATGCGGGTGATTTAGTCGATCGTCGGGGATTAGTTTTTGCAGGACCACGTGCGTCGACAGAAGAAACGGGGCGAGGTGTTTTCTCCCGCGATGCTGAAATCCGCGAAACCCGTGCGCGTTTAACCGAAGAGAACGATCACCTGACCGTTCTCAATGAACGTGCGATGGCTTTACAGGCCTCACTTGAGGGCAATGAAGCTGAACGCGCGGCCCGTCGCCAAGCTTTTGAAAATGCAGCCCAAGAGCATTCAGTAGCTCAGGCGGATGAACACGCTGCCCGTGCGGCCCTTGTTTCTGCCGACGAACGTATTGCTCGCGAACAACAGCAACTCACCGAACTCGAAGCGGCCCAGGCCGAAGCGTCCGAGCGTCTAGATTTCGCTAAGGGCGCACTTTCTGGCAAAGAGCACGAGATTGAAAGCTTCCGTACGCGCATTACCGAAGGTGACCGCACATTGGAGTCTGCACGGGCAGCGGCAGAAGCCCTGCGTCAGTCTTTAGGTGAAGTCCGCCTAAGTTTAGCGGAACGCCGTCAGCTCCTTGAGCTTGCCGGTCGTGCCGTCAGCGAACTGGAACAGCGCCGCGAAGAAACCCGCCTTCGTCGCGAAGCCCGTCTCCGTGAAGCTGCGCAATCGGATGGCCAAGTCGCTTCGCTCCGCGCAACCGCTGAAGTCTCTCGCACGCGTGCAGCTGAGCTAACGACGCGGATTAACGATGCAGCCGCGATCCTTGAAACGGATCGTGCCGCCCAAGCCACCCGCGAAGCTTCACTCGAAACCGACGAGCGCGACCTCACTTCAGGTCGGGAAGCTCGCCGTGACGCCGAAAGTCGTTTGCGAGTTCTCGAGGTTTCGTTGGCTGAAGAATCTTCGCAGTGCGGATTTATTTCCGAAAAAGTTATGGCGGAACACCAGTTGGACATTTCGTCTGTGGATTGGCGCCAACAGCTTTGGTTAGCGGATGAACCCTTCGAACCTTCGGTAGGTTTGGGTGAACTTGAAGACGACGAAGAGGGATCCGAAGAAGAAACAGCTGCCTTGCCTCGCGCAGTTCGTGGCGAGCCATCCGAAAACGATTTAGCAGCTTTAGATAATACCGATTGGCCTCCCCTTGTTCGCGAAATTGCGGCCCTCCGAGAGCGCTTGTCAGGCATGGGGGCAGTGAACCTTGTGGCCGTCGAAGAGTATGCATCACTTCGTCAGAGACACGATTTCTTGAAGACCCAAAGCGATGACCTCTGGAAGTCCAAAGAAGAGCTCATCAAGGCAATCGATGAGATCAATGAGACCTCCTTGAAGCTGTTTACCGATACCTTTGAGCAGGTTCGCAAGAATTTCGCATTCACCTTTGAGCGTCTCTTTAACGGCGGGAAAGCTGACCTACACATGGTTCAGGCCGAAGACGTGCTCGACAGCGGCATCGAAATTATTGCTCAGCCTCCTGGTACGAAGCTTAGAGGCATCTCGCTTTTATCGGGTGGCCAACGCACCATGACCGCCGTCGCGTTACTCTTTGCTATCTATATGGTAAAGCCATCGCCTTTCTGTGTGCTCGACGAGCTCGATGCGCCTTTAGACGACGTCAACGTTGGTCGATTCACAGACATTGTTCGTGAATTCACCCGACACTCCCAATTCTTAGTGATTACCCACAAAAAGGGAACAGTGGCAGCAGCCGATGCAATCTTTGGTGTGACGATGCAAGAGAAGGGCGTCACCCGTGTTTACTCGATGCGCTTTAATCGAGAACGCAACGAGGCCGAGGCGACGACGCCGCAGGGTCGCTGAGCCCGCTTGCCATTTTAAGCCTCACAGGCTAGGGTGGGGTATGCGCATATCCCTTCGCATTGCCCCTTGCTTACTTCTCGTTGCGAGCCTCTCCGCGGCAGAAAAAATCGAGCTCCCGGTCGACATTCGGCCGATTGATCGCAGTCAGCCTGGCGTTAGTTACGCCGATATGCTTTCACGTGTAACGCCTGCCGTGGTGAGCGTCCGTCTAGCCTTGGAAGTCGGGGAAAGTGACCTCCGACGTTTATCAATGACGAATCCCATCAACCCGAAGTTGGTTCGTCATGATCCCGTTACTAACAAGTACTTAGTGCCGATTGCGCTTGGATCGGGAGTCGTTATCCATCCTTCAGGCTATATTCTGACCAATCACCACGTTATCACCGCACAAGGCCAGGTGGTTTCTAAAGTTGCGATGGTACAGTTTTCAGATGGACGCGACTTGCGTGGCACAATTTTAGGATCCGATAGCCGTACCGATGTCGCCGTCGTTAAAGTCGATGCGGTTGATTTGCCCTACTTGCGATTTGGCGAAAGCGATCAATTGCGTGTAGGTGATAATGTCTTTGCGGTTGGTAATCCGTTGGACGTCGGCCTGAGTGTAACTTCGGGCATCGTCTCAGGTTTAAGCCGCAGTAATCTTGTACTCAGTGCTGGCCGCGCCCGCGGGCCCGATTACCAAGACTTTATTCAGACGAGTGCCCCGATTAATCCTGGAAATTCGGGTGGCGCACTGGTGGATACCTATGGCCGTCTTGTGGGCATGAACACAGCTGTCAGGGCCGATGGCGTCGGCATTGGTTATGCCGTCCCTGGTAACCTAGCACGCTTTGTTGCCGACTCGATGATTGCCCGCGGCTATGTCGTCCGCGGTTATATTGGGATCGACGGTGAAGATGTTGCCTTTGTGGATGCGGTGCGGCTCGGTGCCACCAAAGGTCAAGCTGCGCGGTTAACCGAAGTTGATGAAGGCGCACCTGCGTTTAAGGCCGGCCTTAAAGTCGGCGACTTAGTGACAGCCGTTAACGGTTATGGCATCGCAGGCTGGAATGACCTGCGACTGGTTATTTCAGGTTTAAAACCAGGCACAGAGGCGACATTTGCCATTCTCCGCGGTAATAAATCCCAACTCGTACGCGTACCCATTCTGGAGCGGCCACGTGGTCAATAATCCATGGCGCGGCGCTTCACGCTTTTAACTCTCGCGAGCGGACGATTAACGCCGCTCAGCCAAACTGCGCTCGTTTTTTCGTTAACGCTTTTTGCGGCGATGATTTTTTTGGTGCGGCCCGTTCATGAAGCCGCACCGCGGTTGAAGCTCGTTGCTCCTTCAGCCCTCGTGCTTGGCGTAAAATCGCCTTGGGTTGAACAGGCACTGCTACAGGAATCTTCATCCCTGTACATGCCAGCTGTTCAAGCGGATGGTCGGTCGGGTGACGTCGCTCAACCGGATGCTTCACCCTTTTCCGCTTTCGCCCCCGAATTTCAACACGATCCCGCGAAACCCCTTTCGATTTCCCCGGGCCAGTCATCCACTCGATGGATGACCCTCGATGAAGCCTTTCCTTTGGCCGACCAAGACCCGTTTTTAACCCTTGGACAGAAAACGCGCTCAGTTGCTTTATCAACGAGGCGAGTGCAGATTCAGGTATTTTCAGATTTATATGAAAATATCCTAAAAAAGGACTTCTCGTCCTCCGACCCTGAGATTTTAATGTTTAAGCCGTTGACTGATAGTAACTTGAAAAATGTAAAGCCCTTGGAGATGCGGCTCGGTATTGATACTTACGGTGTCCAAGCTAAGCCTTTCCTTTTGCGTAGTTCTGGTGATGCAGACTGGGATCGTTCGGTCCTCGAATGGGCGGCAAAACTGCCCTGGGTTACCTGGCTAAAGCCGGGGTCATACCGGGTCGTGGTGGGCCCCTAGTTTACCCCCTATTTCGGCCTGTTAAAGGTCGGTCAAAAAAGCGCTTGACGGTGACCCCTGCGGAGTTCATCTAAACCCTTCCTTTACGCAACTTCCTGCGGCATCGGAACGCCCCTGTAGCTCAGTTGGTAGAGCGCGTCCTTGGTAAGGACGAGGTCGGCGGTTCAAATCCGCTCGGGGGCTCCACCAATCTCCTCTCCACTTTCCCACCACCACAAACTCCAAACACACAAGACAATGGCTAAAGAAAAGTTCAACCGCACTAAGCCCCACGTAAACGTGGGAACCATCGGTCACATTGACCATGGTAAATCTACCACCACTGCGGCCATCGTCGCTGTGCAGGCTCGTAAGGGTCTCGCGCAAAGTCGCTCGTATGCGGAAATCACCAAAGGTGGTACCGTTCGTGACGCGACCAAGACCGTTACCATCGCTGCATCGCACGTTGAGTACGAGTCCAACAATCGCCACTACGCTCACGTCGATTGCCCAGGCCACGCTGACTTCGTTAAGAACATGATCACCGGTGCTGCCCAGATGGACGGCGCCATCCTCGTGGTCTCTGCTGCTGACGGCGTTATGCCTCAGACACGCGAGCACATCCTTCTCGCCCGCCAGGTCGGCGTGCCCAAGATTGTTGTGTGGTTGAACAAGGTCGACCTCTCCGAGCCAGACTTGATCGACCTCGTTGAAATGGAAATCCGCGACTTGCTCAACAAGTACCAATACGACGGCGACAATGTGAAGATCGTTCGTGGTTCCGCTACTGCTGCTCTCGAAGGTACACCTGAAGGTGAGCAAGCGATCCAAAATCTCCTCGACGCTCTCGACGCAGAAATTCCTGAGCCTAAGCGCGAAACTGATAAGCCATTCATGATGTCGATTGAAGACGTCTTCTCCATCACCGGTCGTGGTACAGTTTGTACCGGTCGTATCGAGCGTGGTGTTATCAAGGTTGGCGAAGAAGTTGAACTCGTCGGTCTCCGCGACACCCAAAAGACTACCGTTACTGGCGTTGAAATGTTCCGTAAGGAACTCGACCAAGGACAAGCTGGCGACAACGTCGGCCTGCTCGTTCGTGGTATCGAAAAGAGCCAAGTTGAGCGCGGTCAAGTGCTCGCTAAGCCAGGCACCATCAAGCCGCACTCCCAAGCTAAGGCACAAATTTACGTGCTTAAAGCTGAAGAAGGTGGTCGCCACACTTCGTTTGCGAACAACTACCGTCCTCAGTTCTTCTTCGGAACTTGCGACGTTACCGGTACCGTCGTTCTCCCTGCAGGCACCGAAATGGTGATGCCAGGCGACAACGTCACAATCACGATCGAACTTGGCAAAACCATTGCGATGGAAAAAGGCCAACGCTTTGCTCTTCGTGAAGGTGGCAAGACTATCGGCGCAGGACAGATTCTCGAGATCATCAAGTAATCCTCGTCCAACCCTTAACGTTGGCGATGCCGTGGGGTCCGTAAGGGCCCCCCGGCATCCTCACTTTCTCAACCACACCTTAGGACGGTAGCTCAATTGGCAGAGTAGCGGTCTCCAAAACCGTTGGTTGTGGGTTCGACTCCCTCCCGTCCTGCCACCTCCCCCTCACACTTTCTTCTCCACCTCTCACATGACTCGCCTCCTTGGACGCCTCCGCGCTTTCTGGAACGAAACCCTCACCGAGGTTTTCGCAAAGGCGTCATGGCCCACAGGCAAGGAGTTAGCACAGTCTACGTTGATTGTGGTGTTCGCCGTCGCGTTGCTCGCAACCGTCGTCGTGCTTTGTGATCTCTCCCTTAGCAACCTCGTGCAGGTCGCTACCCAAATCGCGCGCTGAGTACACCCATGTCCGAATCTAACCGCCCACCCGTTTCCAATCAGCTTCTCTGGTACACGCTGCAAACCTTCTCGAACAACGAGGCAAAGGTGAAGCGCAACATCGAGCGCTCGATGCAACAGGATGACAGTATTCGTGAAGCCATTGAACAGGTTCTCATGCCCGAGCGCACCGTCAAAGAGACGCGCAACCGTAAGGAAAAGCAGACGAAGCTAAAACTTTACCCCAGCTACCTCTTTATCCGGGCACGTCTCGGCAGCGCGGATGGCGATCTTGATGAGTATGTTTGGTCTTTCCTCCGTCAGCTTGATGGCGTGATGGGCTTAATTGGTGGTGACCGTCCTGTGCCACTCAAGGACGCTGAAATTCGTTCGATCCTCGATCAGATTGTCGAAAACGAAAACAAAGTTCTCCCCAAGATCACCTTTGCTATCGGCGAGCGCGTCAAGATTACCGATGGCCCGATGATGAATCTTTCCGGCGTCGTCGACAGCTCCGATGTGAATCACGGCAAGCTGCAAGTCTCCGTCGACATCTTTGGTCGTCCTACACCCGTCGAACTCGAGTTCTGGCAGGTTGAGCGCGACGATCGCAACTAATCTTTAACTCCAAATACTCCTATACCATGGCTAAGAAAGTTATCGGCGAAATCAGGCTCCAGCTCCCCGCAGGCGCCGCTAATCCTGCCCCTCCCGTTGGCCCTGCGCTCGGCGCAAAAGGCGTTAACATTATGGCGTTCTGTAAGGAATTTAACGCCAAGACCAAAGACCAGGCAGGACTCATCCTCCCGGTCATTATCTCAGTCTACCAAGACAAGTCCTTCACCTTCGTTCTCAAATCCCCGCCCGCATCTGTTCTCCTGAAGAAGGCTGCTAAAATTGAGTCGGGTGCTGCTGTTCCTAACCGCGACAAAGTCGGTAAAGTTACACGCAAGCAAGTTCTCGAAATCGTTGAGCTCAAAAAGAAAGACCTCAACGCCGCCAATCCTGAGCATGCTGCTCGCATGATTGAGGGTACCGCTCGCTCGATGGGCATTGAGATTGTCGGCTAAGCCCAACCCTTTCCACCTAAACCCAAACCCTAATACTGCTACCCGCAGGAGACCCAAAGTCGCCATGAACAAAAAACCCAGCAAGCGCTACCAGGCAGCCGCCAAAGTTGCCGACCTAACGCAAATCTTCGCCGTCGATAAAGCGGCAGAGATTATTAAAAAGATGCCCGCCGCAAAGTTTGACGAAACCGTAGAGGTTTCTGCCTGCCTCGGCGTTGACCCAAAACAATCGGATCAAATGGTGCGTGGCACCGTTTCGCTCCCGAATGGTTCCGGTAAAAAAATTAAAGTCATCGTCTTCACAGATAATGCTAAAGAAGCCCTCGATGCGGGTGCTGACTTTGCTGGTCTCAATGATTTAATCGACAAAGTGAACGGCGGCTGGATGGACTTCGACGTCGCGATCTCTACCACCCCTGCCATGAAGGACGTCCGCAAAGTGGCCCGCGTCCTCGGTCCACGTGGTCTCATGCCTAATCCTAAGTCTGGCACCGTGACGGATGACGTGCCTCGCACCATCAAGGAAGTCAAAGCCGGTCGCGTTGAGTTCAAGATGGATAAGACTGCGAACGTCGTGATTGTCGTTGGCAAGAAGTCGTTTGGCGTACAACAGCTCGCTCAAAATATCGACGCAGCCCTCAGTGCTTTGATTAAGTCGCAGCCAACGGGCTTCGCTGGCACGCGTTTTATTAAATCTGTAACCCTGAGCTCAACCATGAGCCCGGGTATCCGTCTTGACCTCCGTGCTGCAGCTGCCGCTGCGCCTACCGCCTAAGGTCATCCTTACCTAACTAAACGCACCTACACACATGCGCGCAGAAAAACAATTCCTCGTCGACGAAGTCGCCGCTCACCTTGCGAAGTCCAATTACCTTTTGGTGACAAACTTCACAGGCGTAACTGTCGTTAACGCTACCGCCATCCGTGATCAACTCCGCCCTCTCGGTGCAGAGTATCACGTGGTTAAGAATAGCATCCTGAATATTGCGGTGAAGCAGGCAAAACTGCCTGATCTTGGATCGGCGCTCTCAGGTCACACTGCAGTCGTCACAGGCGGCAAAAACCCAGCTGGCGTCGCTAAAATCTTAGTCAAATTCTTCAAAGATTCGGCTAAGCTCGAAATTAAAGTCGGCGTTTTGGATGACAAAATCCTTACCGCCAAGGAAGTCGAAGTGCTCTCGAAGTTGCCTTCGCTCGAAGTCATTCGTGCGCAGCTTCTCTCGTTGCTGCAAACACCCGCATCCCAGTTCGCGCGCCTACTTGTCGCCAAGAACGAAGCTGCCGAGAAAACTTCGGCTCCAGCCGCTTAACTTTCTCCTGCCAGACTTAAGCCATGTGGCTTGAGCGAGGTAGGGATAAAACCAAAACCCAACACACAACACCAAAGAACCCTGGTTCGGGGCCAACGCCCTCAAATGTCCTACCACTATGGGACGCGAACCGTTCAAGGATACTACCACCATGAGCAATATCACCAAAGACCAAGTTATCGAATGGCTCAGCGCACAGTCCGTTATGGACATTGCTGCCCTCGTAAAAGACCTCGAAACCAAGTGGGGCGTTAGCGCTGCCGCTCCGGTTGCCGTTGTCGCAGCGGGTGCTGGCGATGCGGGCGCTGCCCCTGCCGAAGAGAAGACGACGTTTGACGTCATTCTCAAGGAGAAGGGCCCTAACGCCATCAACGTCATTAAAGAAGTCCGTGCCATCACTGGCCTGGGCCTCAAGGAAGCTAAGGACCTCGTCGAGAGCGCTCCAAAGCCTGTCAAGGAAGGCGTTTCCAAAGACGAAGCCAAGGACCTCGAGACAAAACTCAAGGCCGCCGGTGCCGTCGTCGAGATCAAGTAATCTTCGACCGCGTTTTCAAGCGCTCCTTCAGTGGGGAGCGGCAGGAGTCACCTCCTAACCGCCCCCACATTTTTCCAACGGCCGCCTCGTCCGCTATCGAGGCAACAACTTTCTCCCAACTCAAAAACTTCTCCTGCCTTTTACGCCATGTCCTACGAACGCAAGAATTTCGGCAAGCTCCGCGAGGTTATCCCTCCGCCGAACCTCATTGAGAATCAGATTCTCTCCTACCAGGAGTTTCTCCAGATGGAGACGCCAACGGCTAACCGCGACAACGTTGGCCTCGAATCCGTTTTCAAGGAAGTATTCCCTGTTGAAAGTAACAACGGCAACTTCCGCCTCGAGTACCTCGACTATACCCTCACTGCCAATAAAGCGCATGAATTAGAGTGTATTCGCGAAGGCACCACCTTCTCGGTTTCCCTGCTGCTTAAGCTCCGTCTGGTTGAAAAAGGTTCATTTAAGGACGAAGAGATCCTGATGGGCGACTTGCCCATGATCACCGACCGTGGCTCATTCATCATCAATGGTGCTGAGCGTGTGGTTGTTTCTCAGTTACACCGTTCGCCAGGTATCTGTTTCGAAGAAGCCCCTCACACGAGCGGTAAGCTCCTCCACGCATTCCGGGTTATTCCTGACCGTGGTACCTGGATCGAAGTACAGTTCGACCAAAACGATTTGCTTTGGGTATACCTCGACCGCCGCCGTCGTCGTCGTAAGTTCCTGCTTACAACCTTGCTTCGTGCTTTTGGCTACAACCAAGACCGCGACATCCTTTCACTCTTCTACGGCACACGCGAACTGACGGCTAAACAAGCCCTCGAACTCAGCCCTGAAGAACAAGCCCGTCTCGTCTTCGCAGAAGACCAAGTCAACGTCGCCCTCGGTAAGCCTATTGCTAAGCAGTACGACAAGTTGGACATCGCTACACTCCGAGCACTGGTTGCTTCGGCAGGTGCGAAAGCTAAATTCACGGTTTACGATACAGAGCCCGATGGCGGCGCGATCATTCTCGCACTGCGTAAAGACACTGAAGGTAACGGCATTAAGAACGAAGAAGACGCTGTGAAGGAAATCTTCCGCAAGCTTCGTCCCGGCGAGCCTGTGAACACCAAGAGTGCGAAAGCGCACATGTACCGCTTGTTCCAAGATCCGCTTCGTTACGACCTCGGTCGCGTTGGTCGTTACAAGTTGAATCAAAAGCTCGGCCATCGCCAAGAGCCCGCAGGGACTAAAGCAGCTTTCCGTAATAAACAGGAAGAAGCCGAAGCTGAATTGCGCTCACGCACTATCGACAAGGATGACATTGTCGCTGCGACGAAACTTCTCTTCCAACTTCGCCGCGGCAAATTGCACGTCGATGACATTGACCACTTAGGCAGCCGTCGCGTGCGTAACGTTGGCGAACTTTTAGCCAACCAGTGCCGAGCTGGCCTCAAGAATGTCGTTAAGACCGTCAAGGCCCGCATCAACGAGTATGACCAATCGGTCGACTCCTTGACTCCTCAGAAACTCGTCAACCCGAAGCCTTTCGCGAATGCGATTCGTGAGTTCTTCGCGCGTAGCCAGCTCAGCCAGTTGATGGACCAAATCAATCCGTTGGCCGAGTTGACGCACAAGCGTCGTCTCTCTGCACTCGGGCCAGGTGGTCTCAACCGCGATCGTGCAGGTTTCGAAGTCCGCGACGTTCACCCTTCGCACTACGGCCGTATTTGCCCAATTGAAACGCCGGAAGGACCGAACATCGGTCTGATTAACTCCCTGTCGACTTACGCCCGTATCAACCCTTACGGCTTTATTGAAGCTCCCTACCGCAAGGTGCTCCGTGGTAAAGTCAGTGACCGTGTTGAATTCATGACCGCCGACCAAGAAGAACGCTTCAAGGTCGCCCAGGCTAATTCCGCCATTGAAAAAGACGGTCGTCTGCGTGGCCCCGTAACTTGCCGTGTCGGTGACGATATTCAGGAGCTTGATCCTGAAGACGTCGACTACATGGACGTCTCGCCTCTGCAAGTCGTGTCCGTGGCCGCTGGCCTCATTCCTTTCCTAGAGCACGACGACGCCAATCGCGCGCTCATGGGTTCTAACATGCAACGCCAAGGCGTGCCCTTGATTGTCACCGAGTCCCCTTATGTGGGTACCGGTCTCGAGCGCCGCGTGGCTATTGACTCAAAGACAGTGGTCGTCGCTGAAGGCGCCGGCATTGTCGCAGCTGTTGATGCCCGTCGCATTATCATTACCAAGGACGGCGAAGTTGCCGCTAACCAAATTGAGAATCGGAAGTTCAAGACCGATGCCGCTAAAGGCGTTTGGGTTTATGACCTCCGCAAGTTCCTCAAGACCAACTCATCCACCTGTTTCAACCAGCGCCCGATTGTCGAGCGTGGCCAAAAAATTAAGGTCGGTGACATTATTGCTGACGGTGCTGCCACCGATAAGGGCGAGCTCGCGCTCGGCCGTAACGTGCTCGTCGCCTTCATGCCTTGGAACGGTTATAACTTCGAAGACGCTATCCTTCTCTCCGAGCGCATGATCAAGCAGGACACCTTCACCTCGGTTCACATCGAGGAATTTGAAGTGACCGCGCGTGACACCAAGCTTGGGCCTGAACAAATTACCCGAGATATTCCGAATCTCTCGGAAACTGCTCTGCGTAATCTTAATCGCGACGGCGTGGTTCGTATTGGTGCAGAAGTTGCCCCTGGCGACATTCTCGTCGGTAAGATCACCCCGAAGAGCGAAGGTGACCTTGCTCCAGAAGAGAAACTTCTCCGTGCCATCTTCGGTGAAAAA
>CANHHS010000025.1 GCA_947460445.1 Opitutia bacterium
ACGTGTGGGTAATACCAAATAAAATCAGGGGTCGCTCTTTTACCTCCCGCTAAGACGGCGGAGATGTCGCCACCGTCAATCCCTGTGGGCGCTTTCACGCCCGCAGCTTTCACGAGTGTGGGCAGTAAGTCCTCCATGCGAATGGGGGCATCAATTCGTGATCCAGGTTGAGTGATGCCTGGCCAGCGCACAATACAAGGGACTCTTAAGCCACCTTCATAAGCAGATCCTTTGCCACTGCGCAGGGGTAGGTTTTTGGGTTTAAACCCACCATTGCGCTGTGCGTAGCCTCCGTTGTCGGAGAGGAAAACGATAATCGTGTTACCCGCTACACCCATCTTATCGAGCTCAGCCATGACTCGACCCACGCTCGCATCGACATCGGCAACCATCGTGGCGTAGTCTTTCTCAATACGACTCAGCGGGAGAGATGCGTAATCGGCACTAAAGTTTTTCGCGGGCTCAATCGGTGTATGGACACCAAAATGTGCGAAATTTAAAAAGAACGGCACGCCGGCGGAATGTGCTTTGCGCATTTCTGCAATGGCACGATCAGTTAGTGCTTCAGTAACCGTCACGTCTTTTCCGTGATACTCTTTTAAGTCCGGTACGTCCCAGGCTTTTCGATTATCTTTACCTGCACTAAAGTTATTTAAACCTAGGAAGCTACCGGGATGTCCCATGGCGCTGCCGCCAATATTTACGTCGAATCCAAGGTTTAAAGGATTGGCCCCGGGTGTATCGACTGCGCCGAAGTGCGCCTTGCCGACGTGAATGGTCCGGTAGCCTGATTTCTTTAATAGTGCTGGCAGCGTATCTGCGCATTCGAAGCTGCGCGGTATGTTGGCGCCAGCAGGTTGCAGGCCATTACAATTCCAATCAGGAAGGCTAAGGCCTTTCGAAACGACGCCGAGATCCTTGCCTTTTTGTAAGGTCCAGTTCGTCACACCATGGCGCGAAACATTGATTCCGGTGAGAAGGGTCACGCGCGAAGGCGAGCAGACGGGGCAGGCGTATGTATGGGAAACTCTAGCGCCCTGAGCGGCGAGCTTCTCCAGACTTGGGGTTCGGTAATGGTCGTTGATACCTTTGGCTTTAGGCAGGCCCAGATTAACCGAGGTGTCGTTCCACCCTTGGTCATCGGTTAAAATAATAACGATATTCGGTTGCGCTTCTGCGCGGACAATCGAAGCAATGAGTATCATTACTAAAGCGACGAGTGCGGCGAGACGACGAAAGGGCATGCTGTCTCTGACACCGCATTACCGACTTCGTTCCGATTAGGTTGCGAAGCGAAGCGAAGCTAGTTTGGCATCACGGAGTCGGCGTGCCTCTGCTTCGTCTGTCGTCTTGAGTGACTCGCGTACACGTCGCTTCGTGTAGTCTGTTAGGTGTAGGGTGTAGTGTAGCCACCATGTGCCATTGTTATTCCAAATGTGGTGATTGGAATTCGGCGCTTTTGTTAGACGAAAAGCGATGGCGGCTTGGTGGGATCCGCTAGATGTATTGTCGATGGGTTGGTTGATCATGGTGTGTGTGGGTTAGAAAATTCGCACATCACGATAACCATCGGGGAGAAGGTTGTGATTCCCTGGGGGAATCCTCATCCCGCACCTTTCGGTTGCGGAGACCACCGTGGCCCTCCCGGGCTCGGTTGGTGTAATGGGATCGGGTTTAGTCGACCGTCATTACTCGTGATGCTTTGTATTAAAGAACGCTTACAGTATACCATACCAGGCAACCCCTCCGTCAAGGGGTCCTGTGTCATAAAGCGAAACGACTTTCCGCAGGCCGCTCTGGTGCTTAGATTGTCCGTGTGATTCGCATCCTCTGCATCTCTTGTTTGTGTTTGTTTTGCTTAAACGTACCTGCGGCAACACAGCCCAACATTCTCCTCATTGTCGCCGATGATATTGGTATTGGTGATACCGGTTTTTCGGGTGGGAAAGATTTTTCGACGCCCTTTATCAATCGTATCGCTAAAGAAGGGATCATTTTTTCGTCTGCCTATTTAACAGCACCTGTTTGTTCGCCTTCGCGTGCGGGGATATTGAGCGGACGTTACCAGCAGCGTTTTGGCCATGAAATGAATCCGAGCGAGGGAGGCGTTCATCAACAGGGTCTTCCGCTTTCCGAAAAGCTTCTGCCTGCACGCCTCGCTGCAGCTGGTTACCGTACTGGCATTGTTGGTAAATGGCATCTCGGCACGGAAGAGGCTTATCATCCCTTGCAACGTGGTTTCGCTGAGCAGCCTCTCGGGTTCTTGGGTGGCAGTCGCAATTACAACGGGGTCGGCAAGGGAATCGGCAAGGGGTTGCTTACAGACGATAAGCCTGTCGAATTAAACGGATACCTCACGGATGCCTTTGGCGATGCGGCCGTCGGCTTTATTAACCGTAATAAAGGTAAGCCCTGGTTCCTATATGCCGCTTTCAATGCTGCCCATGGTCCGTTGCAGCCAAATGAAGCCGTCATGGCCCGCGTGCCAGAGTCACTCAAAGGAGACCGTCGCAAATTTGCCGGCTTAATGCTCTCGCTGGACGACAATATCGGCAAATTACTGGCAGCCATTAAAGCCTCCGGGCAAGACGAGGATACACTTGTTGTTTTTATTTCTGATAACGGTGGCCAAACTTTAGTGGGAGCGAGCAATCTCGATTTGCGCGGCCACAAGGGTATGACGTGGGAGGGTGGTATTCGCACGCCGATGGCCATGCGCTGGCCTGGCAAAATATCCCCTGGGACAATCTGTGCTACCCCGACCATTACACTTGATATCAGTGCTACCTTTATGGATCTTGCGACTGGATCGGTGCCTAAGGATTACGATGGTCGCTCACTGCTTGGGATGCTCACGCACCAAGAGAAGCTGGATGATAATCGACCGTTGCATTGGCGGTTTGGCACTAAGTGGGCAACTCGTGTCGGCGATTGGAAAATTATCCGCGCGTCAGAAGGGGAGGGCGTTGAACTCTATAACTTAGCTCTGGATCCGGCCGAAAAAACTAATGTCGCATCAGCCCATCCTGAGAAGCTTAAGGAAATGCAGACTATCCATAGCGACTGGAATAAAATGCTGATCGCTCCACTTTGGGTTGGAAATCCCGGCCAGGTTAAAGAGGAGTCGTCGAAGACGAAGGCCAAGAAGTAGCCTGCAAGCGGCTTTATCGACGGTGCAGCTGTCTGAGTGCCTCGTAGGCTGCAATGCCACAGGCAGTTGATAAATTTAACGATCGTAAGATTTCGCGTTCATCGCCGACGACGCGCGGTTTGCCAGGTGCGCTGACTTGAGCTGCGCGCATCTCTTCACGAATAACGGTGGGTAGTTTATCTTCGGATACAAGTTGCGGTATCTTGATGCGAAATTCTTCGGGGATGGAGTTGCGAACTTCAATCGGGACGCCCGAGCTTTCCGAACCAAAGACAAGCGCATCGCCATCCTCAAAGCTTGCATCCCAAATCGTGCGCGTTGCTTTGGTGGTTAAGAGCCAGTGACGTTTAGGCGCATCCTTGGCTGTGCTGAAAGCGTGCCAGTTTTCATGATGACGAACATCCAGTGCGTGCCAGTAGTCCATGCCAGCGCGACGTAACTTTGCGTCGTTAATCTCAAATCCCAACGGATGGATGAGGTGAAGTGCACAGCCCGTGAGCGCGCACATGCGGCCAACATTCCCCGTATTCTGGGGGATTTCTGGGCGGTGGAGGACGAGGTGAAGCAAGTGGGCGAGTGGGGAGATTAAAGGCGAAAGACTAAGGACTAAGGACTAAAGGCTAAAAGCTGAGGACTAAAGACTAAGGACTAATGACAAAAGTAAAAGGGGAGGGCGCTTGCCTAGCGCGTTCAGCGCCTGCGTTTTAACGCGCGCTGCATGGTGCGTTTATCGTCACGATCTTTCATGTCTTGTCGGCGATCGTGCTGTTTCTTGCCTGTGCCGACGGCGATGAGCACTTTGGCTAGGCCGTGTTTAAAATACATTTTGAGCGGAATGATGGATTTCCCGCCCGAGCGAACGTCTTCCACAATTTTCTGAATCTCCGCTTTGTGTAATAAGAGGGGGCGAGGACGATAGGTGTCGTGATTTAAACGATTCGCGAATTCCCATTCCGCAATGTGTGCGCGGTAAAGTACCGGGCCTTTGGAACTCAAACGCACAAAACTGTCCGCGATATTCGCGCGACCTGCTCGCAGGGCTTTAACTTCTGAGCCATGCAGCATGATCCCGGCTTCGTAAGTCGGTCCGATAAAGTAGTCGCGCCCCGCCTTTGGGTTGCTGACTTCGGGCGTCGCCTGTTCTTTGCGCGCGCCCATCTTGCTCAATCCGTCCACTCCAGGTCGTCTGCCTTAAAGGACAGTTGACCTAGGGAGCGGCTTTAGGCCTTGGTCACCTCGTCGTCGGAGGGGATCTCGTAAGTGATCTTACCTTCGATGATTTCGCGCATAGCGATATCCTCGAGGGAGAGTTTTTCTAGGGAATCAACGAGCTGAGGGGAACCACTGCGGAGTTGCTTCACCCGTTTCGAGATAACGTTGATAAGAATATTGGGGTCAGTGATGACCTTATTGGCGGCGCGTAGGTAGTCGTCTCTCATGGCAAATGGGTGACCCAAGGGGTCGAAGGAGGGTTGAACTTGGGCAGGCGTCCCGCCCTAGGCAAGCATTTGTCGAAGGGATGCCCTCCTGGATGGCCTCGAAATCAGTCAGGAAGCGGGTTTTATCGTCAAGGGGCAGACTTTGAGGAAAGTGTCTTTTGGGCTCAAGGCAGCCTTTTCCCTTGCCACGGGGGAAGTGGGGTGTTTTTACCCTTGGTTCACCTCAAAGGAAAAAGCCATGTCACGCATCTGCGCCATCACCGGCAAGCGCCCTGTCAAGGGTCGCAACATCATTCACAAGGGTCAGTCTAAGAAGAGCGGCGGCATCGGCCTCCAGCTCGTCAAGCAGACCAAGCGCGTTTTCCGTCCGAACGTTCAACGTCGTCGCGTGAAGCTTCCTTCTGGTCAAGTGAAGCGCATGTGGGTTTCGGTAAAGGCGATGAAGGCTGGTCTCGTTCAATTCGGCTGAGTAACCCTCACTGTCTGATTAAAAACCCCGGCGAACGTCGGGGTTTTTTGTTTTAGTATTAAGACGTGGCAAGAAGCGTTCACTGTCCATAAATCATCATGATGCCTGCGGAGCTTAAGTTAAATCCTCTGACGTTGTTAGCCGCACGACGACGCGCCGCGAATCTCCCTGTTTACGATTTAACAGTGAGTAATCCGGACGTCGCTGGCTTTGCTTGGCCGCGCGATATTCTTGCCGCAGCACTCGGTGGCCCAGGCTGTGAACGTCATCAACCAGATCCGTTTGGAAGTATCGATGCGCGCACCGCAATCGCAGCATACTACGCTCAGCATGGCGCCACTGTATCCCCAAAGCATATCTGTCTTTCTGCCTCTACGAGCGAGGCCTATACATGGTGGCTACGTTTAATCTGCGAGCCAGGTGACAATGTTTTAGCGCCGGAGCCCGCTTACCCGCTGATCAGTATTCTTGCCGAAATTAGCCGAGTTAACGTCATCCCATACCGTTGTGAGTTTAGAGAAGGTTTCTGGCGCATAGACCCAGCCTCATTAAGGCCTGACGCCAAGACCCGAGCAATCCTCGCAGTCTCACCCGCCAATCCTACGGGACATATGTTGAGTGCGGTTGACCTTCAGGCTCTACGCAATGCACAACAAAAAGCTGCTCCAGCTTGCGCGATGATTGTCGACGAAGTCTTTTTGGATTATCCCGCCGCCGCTTTCGCTGGGCAGTTGTCGGTCTTAGCACAAAAAAATTTAGACCCACTGATTATTCTCTCGGGACTTTCGAAAGTAGCACTTACGCCTCAACTTAAAGTGGGTTGGTCAGTGGTGACAGGATCTCCGGAATGGTTGCAAATAGTTTTGCCTAAGCTCGAGCATCACGCGGATGCATTTCTTTCGGTGAACGCACCTGCACAAGGTGCGTTGCCGTTCTTATTAAAAGAGGCGCCTGCCTGCCGTGCCGCTGTGCGGGAACGGCTTGATGCCAATGAGGCGACGTTACGTGCGGCACTGGTAAGACTTGTCGGCTGCGAATTGCTTTCACGTCAGGCCGGCTGGAGTGCTGTCGTGCGTTTGCCGGCGGGTGTTGACGAGCTTAACTTTGCACTCCAAGCCCTCGAGGAAGGTGCATGCGTACATCCTGGGCACTACTATGATTTTGCCAGCGGGAACTCGATTGTGCTCAGTCTATTGACTGACCCGAAAGACTTTAGTGCGGGTTTGGATGCACTTATGCGTGCTTTACCCCGTTGCTAGGTCATTTAGCCAAACTGAGCGCTTATTTCGTCTTTCTTCTCGTCTGCAGGTGATTTAAGTCTGCGGGGTGAATCAACCATACGGAGAGCAGATGAAATCCAAAGGTGGCTTGCAGCGCATCACTCGCGCCATGGGCTACACCGTCGAAGGTCTTAAGGCGGCCTACACTCACGAACATGCTTTCAGGCAAGAAGTCTTCGCCATCGCTCCTTTTGCAATCGCCGCTTGGGTGCTTCCTGATTTCTCGGCATGGATTCGGGCGCTCCTCTTTGGCTCTTTATTGCTCATCCTCATCGTCGAGCTTTTGAATTCGTCGATTGAGGCAAATACGGACCACATCTCGCTGGATCGCCATCCTTTGGCTAAGCGTGCAAAGGACATGGGTTCAGCAGCTGTCTTTCTTGCAATTGTGAATGCCGTCTGTGTTTGGGGCTGCGTCTTGTGGACGCTCTATGGTGATGTGATTTGGCGCTGGTTTGTCTGATTCCTTTTGCAGCACCTTTTCTCCTTTCGCCCACCTCACTTTAACCCTTAAGTCTATTTATGTCACAGGTCGTCCTTAAGCCCCGCGTCCGTGGTTTTATTTGTCTAACCGCACATCCTGAAGGTTGTGCAGCGCACATACGCGAACAGATCGCCCATGTGAAATCCCGGAAGCCCCTTCAAGGTGGCCCCAAGTCCGTCTTGGTGATTGGTGCATCAACGGGCTATGGACTCTCCTCGCGTATTGCAGCCGCTTTTGGTTCAGGCGCGGCCACCCTTGGTATCTTTTTTGAACGTCCCGCGGAAGGCGACAAGCCAGCAAGTCCTGGCTGGTACAACACCGTCGCTTTTCACGAAGAAGCGCGCAAAGCCAAGCTCAAGGCGGTCTCCATTAATGGCGACGCGTTCTCGCCCGAACTGAAGACTCAAGTCATCGAGGCGATTAAGTCTAAGATGCCGAACGGAAAAGTTGACCTAATTGTCTATTCGCTCGCTTCTCCTCGTCGCACGGACCCAAAAACCGGCGAGACGCACAAGTCTGTACTCAAGCCAGTTGGGCAATCTTTCCATGCTAAGAATTTGGATACCGACCGCAAGGTGGTGAACGATGTCACGCTTGAGGCAGCAACTCCTGAGGACGTTCATAACACCGTTAAGGTTATGGGTGGTGAAGACTGGGAACTCTGGATGGAAGCGCTTGATTCTGCGGGTGTGCTTTCTGAAGGCGCGCAAACCGTCGCTTATTCATACATCGGGCCACAAGTCACTTGGCCCATCTATAAAGACGGTACGATTGGTAAGGCGAAAGAGAACCTCGAGCAGGCAGGTCAGCGCATTGATGCGATCCTGAAGATGCATCGCGGTCGTGCCTTTGTTTCCGTCAACAAGGCAGTCGTTACGCAGGCTTCATCCGCGATTCCTGTGGTCCCTCTTTACGTCTCGTTGTTGTTTAAGGTGATGAAGCCTGCGGGCACGCATGAAGGCTGCATTGAGCAGATCCAGCGACTTTTCGAAAAGCAGATGTATAACGGTAATGCGCTCGAGTTCGATGATGCCGGTCGTGTGCGCCTCGATGACCTCGAGATGAAGCCTGAAATTCAAAAAGCAGTCTTCGATGTCTGGCCGAAGGTTACCACCGAGACGCTCGATACGTATGGCGACTTTGCGGGTTACCAGTCGGACTTCCTTAAGAACTTTGGCTTTGGCCTTGCGGGCGTTGATTACGAGCAGGCCACCGAAGTCGAACGTCCTATCGTCGACGCCTAATTCACGTGACCAAAGTTTTCTCCATAGCCAACCAAAAGGGTGGCGTCGGCAAGACCACTACCACGGTTAATCTTGGTGCTGGGCTGGCCCGTCTCGGAGTCTCGACCTTGATTATTGATTTAGATGCGCAAGCGAATGCCACGAGTGCTCTCGGTATTGAGAAGCGTACAGGCGGATCCCTTTACCGTGTGTTGCATGGCGAAGGCTCGGCGATTGACCAAATCGTCAACACGACCACCAAGAACCTTGATATCATTCCTTCCGAAATAGACCTCGCGGCAATTGAGTCTGAGCTCGCCCAGGCCGAAGGTTTTCTTGGCAAACTTCGTACCGCGCTAAAGCCTGTTATCGATTCTGGAAAATACCAAGCGATCATCATTGATTGCCCTCCTGCACTCGGCGTCCTTTCGATGAGCGCCTTGGCAGCCTCCGATCACTTGCTCGTGGCCTTGCAGACCGAGTATTTAGCCATGGAAGGACTCGGGCAGATTCTAGGCGTAGTTGATCAGCTGAAGACGGCTCAAGCAACGTCATCACTCGATATTGGTGGCATTATTATGACGATGTATGACGTGCGGACGAATCTCTCACGGCAGGTTGTCGACGAAGTGAAGAAGCATTTCCCAGCACTCGTGCTCGCGAGTTATATCCCGAGGTCCATCCGTCTCTCGGAAGCGCCGAGTCACGGAAAGACCATTTTTGACTACGACATTCATTCGCCAGGTGCAGCGGCTTACGAAGCCTTGGCCAAAGAAGTTAAGAAGCGCTTCTCTTTATAAGCGAAGCGTCCGGCGGGCTGCCGAGTTTACCGAACGTACGGCTTCAACGCTTCGTTGAGCTCTTTAACGCGTTCCGTTAAATTTTTGCGTAGTTTAGCTGCTTCCGTCACGGAGCCATTTTCTTTTGTTTCTACTTCGCGTTTATGTTTTTCCACTTCAGCAAGTTTTGTGCGCAGGCGTTCAAGTTCTTTGCGTTCGGACACAAGCGATGAGGCAACCGTTTTTAACTGGGATGTTAAATTGTCAGGGCTACCAATATTACGCTCCAGGTACTCTTTAATCTCCTGCTGGATTTCCTCCTGCTTTTTCTCGAGCGACTTAATTTGCCGCTCTTTATCCATAACGCTATTACGTTCGCGATCAACGATGCGCTCGGTTGTTGTTGAGTCGCGACCGCTTCGTGTAGCTTGTGACTCAAGGTCGAGGAGGTTGGAGTATTCCTGGCGCATCCGATCAACGCGCAAATTACTTAAGGTGTTACGCAGAGCGGCTACATCTGCGGCCGGTACGCTGTAGGTTTTGGCATCTACCGTCAGCTTTGCAGGACCATTATAGGAAGCCACCAACGTAACGGACGGTATTTCCAGTCGATCAATCGCTAGGGCTATGCCTGTGGAAAGTAGAATAAAGCCAAGGATACCTGTAATGCGCATGGCAGTGTTCTAACCGCAGCTGCGGTTAAGCGAAAGAGGAAAGATTGGCCAAGGAGTCTTTGTAAGGCAATGGCTTGGCTTTCTGAGGGCCAAAGCTATGACTCGTGTGTAATGGAAAAGACCTATCAGGTTTTTAAGCTGTCGGGTGAAATCGTCGGACAGTATTGCGAAACAGATTTCATTGCGAAAATACGCACAGGGGAAATTGCACTCACCGATTTTTATTTAACAGAAGGCATGGCAAGCCCAGGACTGGTCGACGATTTTGTCCGTGAGAGAGGTCTGTTTGCCTAGCACGTCACCGGCCGTATTTAACATACAGTCGATTGGTCGACCCAGCCAATGACATGCCGGCTCGTTCGATTATCCCATGTGTAGTGAATGTACAAAGTGGTGACGGCACTTGATTGAACAATGAGCTGATAGGGTAAAGTAACTTTTCTTCCGCGATGGATAATCACTTTAGGGTTCGGGTGCTTTTGGAGGTATTGCTCAATGCGCTCTTTGCTATAGTAGCTATCGGGATTGGATTGATTGATACACCGACGAATCTCGGTCAGTTCGAGAATTTTGATGATAACATCGCTGTATTCATCTGAGTTGCACTCGAGTGCTGATTCTAAGGCTGAATGCGTAATCACAAAGCCTTCCTCGGTTTCTTCTCCGAGTAAGTTTTGTAGGCAGTAAGCGAACTTCTTCCACCAAACTGTCTTTGGTGGCTTCGTGGCTGGCAATCGACGGCCGCTATCACGCGGGAGATTTTTAAACAGAGCAAGCACCAGGCGACGGTCGCCTTGTCGGTAATCGAGGCTTATGCGTACGCTGGCTTTGTCGTAAGATTCGACCGATACGAGGATATCGCCGTGAAGACCGAGTCCTTGGATGCGGCAAATGCCACTATCCGACTCCGTTAACCAACAGTTAGTAAATTCGGGCAAGGTGTGGATTTGTTGATCGATCCACGTGAGCAGAGAAGTCTCCGTCATCTGAATCAGATACGTGCAATAGGACAGAATGTGAGACTGGGAGGAGGGCAGGTTGGGTTTCATGGTGTTGCGGTTGGGTTTGGAAAAATGACAGAGCAGGGTAAGCGATGTATGAAATCGCATAACCCTCCCTATAGGGGGGTGATTCTCTACGAATTTGAGCGAGGGCGTTTTAAGGCGCTAAAACGTCAACGAAGCCGGGTTGATTGACTTTTGCCTTTAGAAAAAGTGGGGAGCCTGACGGCCAACCTAAGCTCACCCACAAGATTCTTATAGATAGTATAAATATGAAAATCGCAAGAAAAATCCTGACGCTGACATTTTTTATCCGGGCGGATGGCGACATTTCAGAATGAAACAACGGCTTTTCTCTGGGGTTTTGTATTATAACGTACGTTTATGACTCACTTGCCTCCGCCGAAGGAAAGGCTGAACCCGTTTTACCGTGCTTCGGTGTGGGTGCCCTCATTGGTGCGTCGACAATTTCTGGGCCTCATGGCGCTTAGCTTTGGCTGGGTTGTTCTCCGTGGTGCTGATCCCGCAGTTGCCGAAGCCGGTAAGGGTAAAGGCAAGGGCGGCAAAGGGGGTAAGGCAGGGGGCGAAGATTCCTCACGCGCACGGGGGCCTGTATTCAGCGGTGACTATGTTTTGCCTGGGGCATTGGCAGAGTTCGACCGGTTATCCGTCGTTCTTGGTCGTGCGTCTGATAAATCCGTCACGGCGAGCTTGTTGGCGAAAGACGCAACCGAAGTTATTCTCGAAGTCGGCATAGCCAGCGGAAAGTACACGCGAAAAATCGGACCACTGAGTTTAGTCAAAGGAGAGCCAACCGAAGTACTCATCGATAAGCTTACGCCTAACACAGTCTATTTTTACCGCATACAATCGCGCAAGGGCTCCACGGGTGCTTTTATAGCGCGTGCCGAATGTCGATTCGCGACGCAACGTACGCCTGGAGCATCATTCACATTTACCGTGCAAGGGGATTCTCACCCCGAGCGCCCGCAGAGTAGTCATCCTGAACTCTACGCCCGAACCTTGCAGGCAGCTGCGAGCGACCACCCTGATTTCCATATCTGCATCGGGGATGACTTTAGTGTCGATAAAGTGCGCACGGTCTCCCCGGAGGCTCTAGCTCAGCCCTATATACTTCAGCGGCCATTTCTAGGACTCGTTGGACAGTTTGCGTCCGTGTTCTTGTTGAATGGCAACCACGAGCAGGGATCTCTTTTTAATTATAATCAAACGGATGAACGACGCGACGTCGCCGTCGGGGTGCAACTTGCTCGCAATAAATACTTCCCAACTGTCGCACCCGATGGGTTCTATACCGGCAATCCCTCTCCGCTCAAAGACATCGGCCTGCTCAAGGATTACTGCGCTTGGACGTGGGGAGACGCACTTTTTATCGTACTCGACAACTATTGGCACTCACCTGAACTCGTCGACAGTGGTTTCCATGCTGGCGGCGAGGGGAAAGACAAAGGTGCAGACAAGAAGAACCGTGATTGGTGGGGTATCACGATTGGTGACGCCCAGTATCAATGGCTAAAGAAGACGCTCGAAACGAGTAAGGCTAAATACAAATTTGTGTTTGCTCACCATGTACTCGGGTCGGGTCGAGGCGGCGTTGATGAGGCTAATCTTTATGAGTGGGGTGGTGAGGGTCATCGCGATGAAGGAACTTTTGCCCAAAAGCGTCCGGGCTGGGAGTTGCCGATTCACCAGCTTATGGTGAAGCACAAAGTCAGCATCTTCTTCCAGGGCCACGACCACCTATACTGCCAGCAGGAAAAGGACGGCGTCATATATCAAGAAGTACCAATGCCCTCGGATCATGGCTATGTGGCTTATAATGAAGAGCGTTACCAATCGGGGAAAAAACTTCCCAGTGCGGGCTATCTGCGCGTAACCGTTTCCCCTCAACAAACGAAGGTCGAGTATGTGCGCTCTTTCTTAGCAAAAGATGAGACGCCCCAAAATAAGCAGGGTGCGATTGCGCATGCTTATGAAGTAAAGCCCAAGTCGGCTTAAATAGGGTCATGCGGCGAACCTTTACACATTACTTCTGCGCGTTTGTTCTTTGGACTCTTGTAGCGGGCGCTGCAGAGACGAAACCAAACGTGATACTTATTTTAATCGATGATATGGGTTGGCGGGATTTGGGTTATGTCGGGAATCGTTACATTGATACGCCCAATATTGACCGCTTGGCCAAGCAGGGTGCTGAGTTTCGGCAATGCTATGCTTCTGCCCCTAATTGTGCCCCGAGTCGGGCTTGCTTGCTCACGGGACAATATACCCCTCGTCACGGCGTGTTTACGGTAGTCGATGATCGTTACACCCCTGGGCAGCCTTACATGAAAGTTATGGCAGTGAAGAGTCATGACGAGTTGCCAGCGCAAACAAAGACGTTGGCTGACTGCTTGCGCGGTAAAGGTTACGCCACCGCCCTGATTGGAATGTGGAATTTAGGGCGAGGAAAGAACGGGAGCACAGGCAGCCCAACCGGTCGTGGGTTTGATATTTATCAAAGACCCGACGATATCGGTTTTGAAAAAGATGCCTATCAGGACGCCAAGGGAAGGTACTTAAGTGATGTATTAACCGACGAGGCCGTTGGTTTTATTGAGAAAAATAAAGATAAACCTTTTTTCCTCTATTTTGCTGACCACTCCGTGCATGAGCCTTTTCAGCCTAAGGCTAATTTAGTGGAGAAGTATAAAGCGAGAATCCCGAAGAGTGATGATCGCGGAATCACACCCGAGTATGCTGCGACCGTTGAGGCAGTGGATCAAAATGTCGGGCGCATCTTGCAGAGCTTAGATAAGCTTGGGCTCACCAAGGACACGCTCATCATCTTCACGAGCGACAATGGCGGACTGCCTTATGTCGTTGGATCCTTGAAGGGCAGTAAAGGCCTGCTCTACGAAGGCGGAATTCGTGTGCCTGGCTTCGCGGTCTGGCCTGGTACCATTCCTGCGGGTAAGGTTTATGATGAGCCGGTACTCGGAATGGACTTCATGCCGACAATCCTTGAGGCGACAGGTACGCCATTGCCGAAAGATCAACCGATGGACGGCATCAGCTTGCTGAAACAGTTACGCACAGGGGCCTCCCTGAACCGTGGCGCCGTATTCTGGCACTTCCCGTGCTACATTGGAAAAGGCGAGCCCATGAGCTTAGTGCGCGCCGGTGACTATAAATTAATCCTTAAATATGCTGGGTCAGTTTATGAGTTATACAATTTGAAGAATGACCCGTTTGAATCAAAAGAACTTTCTAAAACGGAACCTGCTAAACTCGAAGAAATGAAAGAACTCCTCCATGCGTGGTTGCGAGAAACCCACGCGCCGCTCGCAGATCAGCCGAACCCAGCTTATGATCCAGCGAGTAAAGAGCAGAAGGGTGGAGGCCGCGGTGGTAAGAAGCGCTGATTTTTAGGCCTTAATTGCCGCAGGAATGAATACGATGGTTTGACGGGCTTTCTTCTTTCGCTTCTCCGCTGCAGTGATAACATAGAGAGATGTCCTCCTCTAAGAATACTTCTGTGCGAAAGCCGACGCGGTTTAAAACAAAGTCACCGCAAGCCCCGCGTCAGTCGCAACGTACAGGACGTCAAGATAACGGTAAGCGTAAGCGCTAAAGGGTCTAGACGTTGGGCAGCTTACAGTAACTTCGTATTTGCGAAGCCGATTTCCTTGTAACTTTGCGTCGACTTGGCTGTCTTCTCGTAACCGCTTTATTCCATGAATACTGTTTATGCCCGTATTGGCTTCTGTGTGTTGAGCCTTGCCCTGTCGCACGTTGCGGCGGCACCTGTTAAGCCAGCGGCCACTTCAAGTGCCTTTGCGGCACGCGATAAGGTCCGTATGGCTGAGATGAACGTGGATCTTAAAGGGGCCAAGGAACTCTACCTCGTGGTCTCTGATCTTGGCAGTAATAATTCAGACTGGGCAGACTGGATTGAGC
>CANHHS010000026.1 GCA_947460445.1 Opitutia bacterium
GGACCCCTTAAATTTATCAGAAGCGATTAAAATGTGCATGACCAATCATCTCACAACACAAGGCAGAGAAATGACCATCTGGGCGAATACTTATTCAGGGAAAGTACAACCCGCGGTTAACTTAACGGGTGCACCTTCCGTGGAGATCTTCCGTACAGGTTTGTTCAAAAGCTTCGCAACCTGGGTTGAAAGGTCGTCTAAGGTTTGTACGCTATAACCTGGGTAGGCTTTCACGATACCACCACCAGAAGCAATAATGGTGCTACTCACGCTGCGTTCGGCCTTATAGGCGTGAATGATTGTGCAATCCTCATCCGTAATCACCGGGAAGGTTGCCTTGGCAGACATTGACCACGTACGTGCCTCAGCAGGGGTCGCATTGATGACGCCGATGACGGTGACATCTTTGCCATAGGCAGCTTGGACGCGCTCTAAGTAGACAGCCGCATCGCGCGAGCAGGGACATTCTTTTTCGATGAAGTAAAGTACAACGGGTTTGGTCGCGCTTAAGCTAGCCAAACTCACCGATCCACCGTCGCTGGTCTTGCCTGAGAAAGCTGGGGCAGGGGTCAGTGCTTGTTTCGCAGCTACATCTGCCATCGCAGCTGTGACTGGGTGTTCGACTTTGGCACGGAAAGTGATGGCCCCTTTGGCATTACGTTCCAGTCCAGCAGGATTCTTGGATACCAAGAACTGTCCCATCATACCACCGTCTTCATGGTTAGCCATGTGACAGTGGTACATGTAAGCATCTGTATCGCTGGCGAAATCATCGAACTTAGCGATGACTGTCACTGATTGGTTTTTCGGCACATAGACGGTGTCCTTCCAGCCTTTTTCATAATCAGCAACTTCACCTTTACTGCGTGACACGATTTTAAATTGAATATCGTGAATGTGGAAGGCGTGTCCGAAGACTTCGTTATTCGTAATAGTCCACATTTCCGTCGCACCTAGCTTTACCGCTTGATCGACCACATGCATATCAAACGACTTATTATCGAGTGTGAAGAAGGGATGACCCTCGGTAACTTTAATCGTGCGCTTCTGAGTAACTTCCGATTCCAGCGGGAAACGATTGGTCGTTAAGGTGGTGGGGATTTGACTAATGTGACGCGGTGTCGATGCGGTAATCTGGAGATTCAACACCCTAAAGTCCGAGTTGTTAAGTAAGCTGCCGTTATCGCCACCTTTATCAGGTTCACCACCTGGGAATCCAAACGTTTGGTTTGAATTGTAAGCCATTAAATCAAGCGACGTCCCAGGTTTATCTTTGGATAGGTCGACAAGAATTTCTGCACGCTCGCCGACAACTAGGCGCAGGCGTTTTACAGGAATAGGTTTCTCCACTAGGCCGCCATCGGTCGTGACAACATAGAATGTGCGATTATCGGGGAAGCCCAAGATGTAGGCGCGCTCAATTTCAGCATTCAGAATACGCAAACGCACAACTTGAGCGGGAAGCTTTGCCTGGGGATTTAAGACGCCGTTCACCATTCCGTAGTCACCATATTTATCATGGTCACCGTTGTAGCTAAATGAGTTGTCCGACTTAAATCGACGGCTGGTTAGCACAATGGGAATATCATCAACGCCGTAAGTACGAGGAAGTGCTAAACGTGATTCAATAGGATCTCGAATGATGATTAAGCCACCGGCTCCCATGGTGAATTGTTTCTGGGTCAACTCGTGTGGGTGAGGGTGGTACCAGTAGGTGCCTGCGTTATTATCGACTTTGAATGAAGGCGTCCATGTTGCCCCCGCCTCAATCGGTTGATGTGGGCCGCCGTCAGTCGCGGCAGGAATATGTAAACCGTGCCAGTGCACGGTGGTAACTTCCTTGAGATTATTTTTGACGTTAATCTGGACGGTTTCCCCTTTGTTAAAGACAAGGGTCGGGCCCCAAAAACCCATCTGATTAAAACTTAGGGTAGGGGTTGTGCCGGTAATAAATGTACGGCTACCCGTATCGACGCTAAGGTTAAATGTCTTACCCTCAACTAAGGGAGGAATCCAGAGAGGTTGATAGGGTATATCAAGGGCCTTCGCGATGGTTTGATTCCGACGTGGACCACCCGCGCCGCCACCGGGTCCACCACCTGCTCCTGGACCACCACCGCCGCCTGCACCGCCGCCTGCACCGCCGCGCGGCCCGCCACCTGGGGGTCCGCCTTGGCCAAAGAGTATCGAGCTGCTAAGCAGCAGAGTAATCAAAAGGCGCATCGAGGTGATCTTACATGCTTTAACCCCAGAATATGACTGAAGTTCACAGAACTTAGGCCACGACTTCTTGGACAACTTGCCCGGCGATATCGGTCAAACGGTAGTGTCGCCCCTGGAACTTAAAGGTAAGTCGCTCATGGTCGACGCCCATCAAGTGCATCATGGTCGCATGTAAGTCGTGTACATGGACAGGATTGTTGACGATGTTATAGCCGAACTCATCGGTCTGTCCGTGGACGTGGCCAGCTTTGACGCCACCTCCGGCCATCCAGATACTGAAGCAGCGTGGGTGGTGATCGCGACCGTAGTCATCCTTCGTCATCTGACCCTGACAATAGGAAGTGCGCCCAAACTCACCACCCCAGACAACTAAAGTGTCTTCAAGGAGTCCGCGTTGTTTTAAATCTGCAATGAGTGCCCCGGAACCTTGATCGGTCTGGCTACATTGACGTCGAATTGCCCCAGGAAGATTACCGTGCTGATCCCAGCCTTGATGGAAGAGCTGTACAAAACGTACACCACGTTCGACCAGTCGACGTGCCAGTAAACAATTGGCGGCAAATGTGCCCGGAACTTTGGCCTGAGGACCATAGAGATCCAACGTGGCCTGTGACTCTCCCGAAACATCACTGACCTCAGGTACACTCGTTTGCATGCGGAAAGCCATCTCAGCTTGTGCCACGCGTGCATCAATCTCTGGATCTAGACTATGCTGGCGTGCTTCAGCGGAAAGCTTTGAGAGCGCATCCAACATCGATCGTCGTGCGTGGGGCGACACGCCCTCAGGATTGGTTAGGTAGAGTACCGGTTCTTTGCCGGCACGGAATTGAACGCCTTGGTGCTCACTCGGCAAAAAACCACTGCCCCATAGGCGAGAATAGAGAGGCTGATCGCGCGTTGCATCCTTGGAAACTAGGACGACGAAAGCAGGGAGGTTTTGATTGAGACTGCCTAATCCATAGGACATCCAAGCACCCATTGAGGGACGTCCAGCAATCTGACTGCCAGATGCAAAAAATGTAATCGCAGGATCATGATTGATTGCCTCCGTATGCATTGAACGAATGACACACAGCTCATCTGCCACTTTGGCCGTATGAGGTAATAAATCACTGATTTCGATGCCGGCTTTACCGTATTTCTTGAAATCCGTAAATGCTCCCGCCATGGGCAATGTAGATTGATTACCACTCATGCCGGTTAAGCGCTGCCCGCCGCGCACACTCTCGGGTAAGCTTTTTCCGTTCTGCTGACGTAACAGTGGCTTCGGGTCAAATGTCTCAAACTGAGAAGGACCGCCCGCTTGGAATAGGTAGATGATACGTTTCGCCTTGGGCAGGTGATGTGGCAACCCAGGTAGCCCGTTTAAGCCCCCGGCAAGCGGCATGGGCGCGTCGCCAGCAAGTAGCGAACTTCCCATTACCTGCCTGAGTGCAAAGGCGCCTAAACCTAGTGCAGACGCCCCTAAGAAGTGTCGGCGGGTAACCGACATCAATTCATCGTAAGTGGGTGGGCGTTGTGGGTACATCTTAGCGCAGGGTGATGGCCGAGTCAGATGCCATCAGCGTCGAGCACACCAGTGTAAGTGCTGCAAGGTCTGCATCAATCTTTCCGCAAACTTTACGCGCATCTTCGGGTGTCTTAGAAAACGCTGCACGTTGTTGGTTGTAGAGTTCCGTCAGGGCTGAAAGTTCTGTTGAACGTGGCGACCGGCCGCACATGAGTTTAAATGCACGCATGATACGTGTCGTGACGTCGTTCGCCTCACGCGTTGAACGTTCAGCGAGTCCACGCGCGCATTCGAAGTAAATCGGCTCGTTGAGTAGAACCAATGCCTGCAAAGGTGTATTCGTGGTCAGGCGACGGACTTGACAGACTTCACGTGAACCGGCGTCGAAAATTTGTTGGCTCGGTGGTGGCATTGTACGCTTCCGATACGTGTACACACTGCGACGTCGATTGCTCTCCCCGGGATCTGATTTGTATTCGTCGACAGTCGAGCCGCCACTCTGGCTACGCCCGCCAAATTTTTCGACAAGTACACCGGCAGCAAAGAGTGCCTGGTCACGTAACATTTCAGACGTCAGACGTTGCGTTGGTCCGCGAGACAGAAGGGTATTTTGCGGGTCAAGGGTCACGCTTTTTTCGGAACCAACAGACGATTGGCGGAAGGTAGCGCTAAGCACGAACCTTCGGAGTAAGGCTTTTGTATCCCAGCTTTTTTGAAAATCGATTGCGAGTTGGTCGAGTAACTCAGGATGCGTGGGCGCATCGCCCTGTAACCCAAAGTTCTCAGGTGTACGCACGAGTCCCTGGCCAAAGATTTGCATCCACACGCGGTTGACTGCCACTCGGGCTGTCAGTGGGTTGTCATTCGAGGTTAGCCAGCGCGCCAGTCCGAGTCGGTTGGCCGGCAAGCCTTGAGGGAAGGGTAGTACCGCATCGACAACGCCGGGGCTGACTGCGCGTTTGAGGTCAGGCTGGTCGTAGGCACCGCGTTGCAGGATGTAAGTTGGCCGGGTGTATGCTGTTTGTGTCATCGTTACGATGACAGGAATGGAATCGACGTAATTGCGTAACGTTTGTTGAGCGCTACGTAGTTCGTTACGGGCTTGGAGGTATGCCGTGTTACCTTTAAATAGAGAGTGTTCTGCTAGGGAATTCGCATCGGGATTGATTCCGGCCATTTGCGCAATTTCAGCAGCGGTAAGTTCAGTTCGCCAGATTTTGACCTCGTCCATGCTGCCATTACGAAATCCGCTGTCACGTGAACGTGACCCGAGTTCTAAAGTCGCACCACCTATTGGACCTGTTAGGTGATCTCTTATCGTTTCTGATTCAGCGAGCTCTCCGTTAAGATAGATACGTAAACCCGCTGCACGGCTTAGGCCGTTATAAGTTACGGTAAGAAGTACCCACGTGTTTTCTGCCAGTAATTGTCTACTACGAATTGCGATGGCGGAACCTGGCCATTGTTGAATGCAAGACCAGCGAATGCGTCCTTGATCAATCATGAGTTCTAACCCGGTCGCATCTGCGTCATTGGTATAAAACCCTGATGCGTGCAAAAGAACCGCACGCTGATTCCGTTCCCCTGCTTTAATCCATGTCGAAAAGGTAAACTCTTTGTCACTACTGAAGCCTGAAAATCCATCCAGCCAAAGACCGCCATCGCCATCGAAGGCCATGCCTCTGCCAACCTTCCCATCGGAAAGAGTTATTTTTCCAAGCTGATCTCCGCGGTGACGTTCGGTGGTTGCGGGTTTACCGTATGTATTCGGCGTCGCACCTTTATCGAGTGTTTCCAAACTATAGTGAGAATCCGGTTTGGGTACGGAAACGTTAATGGCTGCGGTCGAATGCAGTCGTTGGCATTCATCGAAACGCTGTTGGGCCACGTCGACAGCTTTTTGGAGTGCCGCAATTTTTATGTCCTGCTCAGCATTGGTTAACCGTAGGACTGGAACTGGCACCGCACCGTGATAGGGCAGTAATCCATTTTCATCGATGTCAGAGAACATCGCGGAGAGTGCATAGAAGTCGCGCTGAGGGATTGGGTCGTACTTGTGATCGTGACACTTTGCGCACTCCAGGGTGAGTGCTGTAAAAGCAAAACCAAAAGTAGATACGCGGTCAGATATCGATTCTTTGCGCATTTCTTCGGCAATGGAACCACCTTCAAAGGTTACGCGGTGTAGTCGATTAAAGGCTGTCGCGAGTCGCTGCTCTGTTGTGGCATTTGGCAAAAGATCACCTGCTAACTGCCAGGTGATGAACTGATCATAGGGCAAGTTACGATCAATGACGTTTAATAACCAGTCACGCCAAGGACTAACTGGCATTTCTGGGTCGCCCGAATATCCTGCTGTATCCGCATACCGTGCAAGATCGAGCCAGGCGACAGCCGCATGTTCAGCGTAACGCTTGGAAGCCAATAGCCGATCGACTTGTTTTTCATAGGCATTCGCGGACACGTCGGCGATGAATGCTTCGGTTTCTTCGGGCGTGGGTGGAAGCCCGGTGAGCACAAACGATACGCGTCGCAAAAGTGTAGCGCGATCAGCTTCCTTGGCTGGGATCAGTCCCGCTTTCTCCATCGATGCTAAGATGTAAGTGTCGAGCGGATCGCGCACCCACTGGGCGAGCTTTACCTTCGGTGGTGGAGTGCTCTGTGGCTTAACAAAGGCCCAGTGCTTAGCATACCGACCACCTTGCGCTATCCACTGCGTGAGGGTGTTTTTTTGCTCAGGGGTGAGTGGACGTTTAAAATCAGGAGGTGGCATGACCTCTTCTTCATCGGTATGATGAATCCGTCCAACGATTGCACTTTCGTGGATGTCGCCCGGGACAATTGCCCGATGATCACTTTTAAGAAGTGCGAGGGCACCTTCAGGGGTGTCGAGTCGCAAGCCTGCTTTACGGCCTTTGTTAGCATCAGGACCGTGACAGGCAAAACAATGGTCCGAAAGGATGGGTCGTACATCGCGATTAAAGTCTATCGCTTGTGTCGCTACGACTGATGGCGCGGACAGAGGTGACGACATAACGTAAAACCAAAGGGAGCCACCTGCGGTTAGTGCAATCAGGGCAGAACTCCCAATGACGATTGACCGTGGTTTCATTGCGGTGGCAGGTTCCAACCTTCTGGCAGAACGATATCTTTCCTACGCAACAAAGGGCTTACTTCCAATCGCGTAATTTTTCCACCTTCGACGTCGCATGTTATCAAAGTTTTTCCAGGTGCATGTAGTCTGAAAGATACATCCCAGTCTTTAGGCCAAGCAGCTAACAGGTATATCTTACCCTTTGAATCTGGTTCTGCCGCCAAGAGCATTTCTTGTAAACCCACTGAACCGCTTCCACCCCAGTTATGATCGGGAAGCCAATCATGACCGGGTCCAAAAAATGCAGGGAAGCGACAAGGGGATGCACGATCGGAGAGCTTCGCAATCGCTCGCTTGCCTGCTTCTTGTGGCCAGCCGAGCGCAGCTGCATCAACCAGGGTTGGTTGCCAGGAAAAGTCGAGTTTGTGACAAATGCCCGTGCGATTATTGCCGCGTGGTTCATCGAGCAAATTCCACGTAGTGCGTGCCAGCGTGAGGGTTGATGGCTGCGTGACACCCACGAGACGGTAAGGCCATGCAGTATAGAGCTCGGGTAATTCCCAACCGTTAAAAAGTTTTTCCCAAGTCTTCGCAGGGGCAAGGATGGTAAAGCCATTGCGCTGGAGGGTCGGCAGTTCGGGTAGATGGGTTTGGAACTCACTCACAAACTTTTGTTCAGCCGCATCGAGCTGACCATAGTTGAGCATGCCTGCAGTGATGGCGCGGAGCGCGGCGACCGTCTCAATCGGATTCGTTGCTCCGCCAGTTAACTCAAGTCCATTGGCAGGATAGAGAATCAAGCGATTATCCAGACTAAACTCTTTCCCCGTTTTGGCCTTGGCGGCATCGCGGTAGAACTTATCGAAGAACCTCAGTTGAGCGAGTATCCAAGACTTGTGCTCTTGGATGTTTTGTCCATTCACCAAACTCGATTGCATGGCCATCCATGCGTGCTCGAGACCCATCGAAAAGTGATAGGTGAGGTGTGGATGCTTACAGAGGCCCTCGGGAGTACCTGCGTCGTACACCATACCGCCGAGTGATTGGTACTCGTGATACACTGCGCCATAGGCTTTGAGGTTTCTGGCGCGGGTTCTGGCAGTTTCTGTACGGTCACGGTAAAAAAGCAAAGAGGGTGCCGTTAGGTCCATGTCGCCCGATGCAATGCTTGGCCAACCCAGCCAGCGTTGGTTTTGCGCCATAAACATCTGATCCCAACGGCGATAGTCTGGGTCTCGACCCGTTGGCGGTTTCCCGAGCTCCTGATTATTCAGACGTTGCGGGATACGATCTCCATGTGCTTCGACGGTAAAAATCCCGCCGTTAAATTTCAACGGCAACTCACCACCTTGATTACACGCGAGCATATACCGAAAAAGCTGATAATTTCGTCCTATTTGGAAGGCTTCATCGGACGCATCAGCTTTGGGTTGTACGAAGATATAGCTGCGCTGCCAAAACTCTTGCCAGCGAAGTTCGTTGGTTGAACGCACTGCCGCTAATGCATCATCTTCTAAAAGGAGTTTTGACCGTTCTACCCATTCATCCGGATCCGCCTTTTTACCCCCAGACAGAGTAACGACGACAAGTTGTCGTGTGGCCTCTGGCAGTAAGCCTGCCCACTCATAACCATCCCAGTTGGCAAATTTAACGTTTCGAGGCGGGAGCCATTGGATTCCGCCGCGGGCGGCAATCGCACAACCAAATACCCGATTTTCTGCCGGATTAATGAAGGCGACGCCACTGACGTTTTGTTGCTTGGCGAGTTCATTTGCGCGTTTCGTTTCACCATTGCGATGGGCATAAACTAAAACGCCATCGAGCAACTCGACCGAATCTGCAGATGTTGGCAGCGGCTTAATTCGCCAATTACCATAGGCAACTTCTAGGGATAACTTACGCGAAGTTTTGCAGTCGATAATGAGCGATTCACTTGCGAACTGTAACAAATAGGAGAGGGTCGTTCCGTCGGTCGCAGCAATTTCAATCCGTATACTGCCGGTGGCAGGATCGAGTTCTTGGCGAAAACTTTTGAGCTTAGTGAGTTCGAGTCCAGGAACCTTCAGCGTTAAAGCACCAATTTTACGTAAAACTTCATCAGCATCATAGGCACCGTTGTGGGCTAAATAGAGATGTAATGCTCCTTCGGAAAACCAGACATTAGCTCCCGAGCCACGTGTTCCGGAAAGCGGCATGCTATCAAAGGCATCACGCGAAGGAGAATCCCAAGTCACTTTGCACCGCCCAAGCATCTGCTCTGGTGAATGAGCGGCATTGAGGGGCATTGCCCCTGCCACCAGTAGTGCGAACACCCAAGCTTGGGACATGAAGCGTCGCATCCTTAGTTATAAACAGTTCTAAGGCCTCAGGGTTCCGATAAAAATAGAACTGCGACCAAATTAAGGTTTGGGTCTATCGCCACGTCTGAGCTCAGAACGAAGTTCACGGATATCATCGTGCAGCAGTTTTATTTCATCACGGTATGCCGCATGATCTTTGAGCTCTTGAGGTCGAATCAATTTTGACATGATAAGTGCAGACATCGAACCAAAGAGCGTGATGCCGAGAACCATGAGTACAGCTCCGATAAATCTACCTTCGTGGGTTACGGGGTAAAGGTCACCGTAGCCAACTGTTGAAATCGTACTGAAACACCACCAGAGGGCATCGCTGACATTATGGATACGCGAATCAACCGCGTTGCGCTCACAGTCGAGAACTAAGTTGGTACAAAATAGTATAACAACAACAGCCACTGCAGGAACGGCCAAAAGCCCTTCCGCTACAAGCGAGCCGTCCGTAATCGCATGGATACGGCGGAAGGCGCGAAAGAGACGGATGAGACGATAGACCCGGATAGCTTGGAAAAAACGGAATGCAGGATCGAGCGGTATGCTCGCGAGCACATCTAACCAACCCCAACGCCAGTAACGCGCTTTCCATTGGGCACGTCGCCAGCGCACCAGAACATCTACCAGAAAAATTCCGCAGGCAACATGGTCTACCCATATGAGGGCGTGTAGGCTTTCAGGTGGTAGCGCGATAAATGTTTCAATGATAACGATAACAATTGAAAAGACAGCCGTCACCAATACGAGCCAGTCCCATTGATTGAGTTCTTCGTAGTGTTCCTTGCTCATGGCTTGGTTATACTTGACGCACTTTAAAAGGAAAGAGGGTAGTATTGCCCGTCCCAGACGGTTACCGCTTGCACCAACTGCACTCCTCGTTCCCTCTGCTATCCATGAAAGCCGACAATGACCTCTACCGCACCTTACGTGATAAGGCCTGTGCGATTTTATGGAAAGAGGATGTCGCTGCCTTTGACCGATCAGTTGAGCCAGAAAGATCGCGCCTAGTCGCGGTGATTCGTGCCGTTGGCGTTGCTTTTGCCGATCGTGGCACACCCGCTGAAAAAGCCCAAGCGGTGACATGGTTGAACACTCTACTTAAAGACCCCTCCGAGAAAGTCCGGCGCTATGCAATGTCCGCATTGCCTAAACTTGGAGACGATACGCAGGCAGAAGCCAAACTTCTGGACATCTTGGCGGCACCTGCTGGCGAGCGCGAACGCCAAAAAGCGGTCGAAGCTTTAGAAAAGATTGGCGGCGAAGCGACCCTAGAGGCTGCCCTTAAAGACCCATCAACCGTTTCGGTTGCACCGGACCGTGTAGCCGCACGAATTGCGCGCCTTACTGAACCCGGCGAAATTCGCATGGACCGTATTCTTTCACGTCCATCCGGGGTGAGAATTCATTTACATTGTCGCAAGGGACTTGAACGTATCCTTGCCGATGAAGCCCGTGTATTGCTGAAAGAAATCTTTGAAGTTAAATCTGTTATGTCTGGCTTGGTTGTCGTGGAGCCCTTGAAACCATTCTCGCTGGGTGACATCTATCAGCTCCGTTGCTTTGCCCAAGTCGGTTTTGTTTTGGGTGACGTACGCGCTCAGAGTCCTGAAGAAGCCATCAATCCGATTGCGTTACGCATCGCCTCCAACCGCACCCGCGATCTCTTAGCAGCATTTACAGATGGTGCATTCCGTTACCGTATTGAAATGGACCCTGCGCTCGGTGACGCTGAACTGGTACGTAAAGTCGGAGCAGAAGTACATCGTTTCGACCCGAAGATTCTCAATGACCCCAAAGAGTCGCCGTGGTCGGTTGACGTCTTTGCGGCACCCGGTGGCGCCTCGGTCGAGTTGCGTCCACGGCTTTCACCCGATCCTCGTCTGGCCTATCGACTTGGTGAAGTCGCCGCAGGATCACATCCACCCTTAGCTGCCGCCATGGCAAGACTGGCGGGCAGTTATGTCGGCGAAGTCGCTTGGGATCCGTTCTGTGGTTCGGGTATCGAACTTATTGAACGTGCCATGCTCGGCGGTGCCTCTCGGGTGATTGGGACAGATTTGAGTGCCGAGGCTGTGGAAATTGCCCGTAAGAACTTTGAAGCTGCGTCGGTGCCAGGTGTCCGCGGAACCTTCGTCTGCGGTGACTTCCGTGAGTATACTAAAATCCCTGAGCTCGGAATCGGGGGTGCTTCTTTGGTTATTACGAATCCGCCGATGGGACGACGTATCCCCATTGCCGATATGCGCGGGTTAATCGTGAATCTGTTTAATGCAGCTGCAAAGGTCTTGCGCCCAGGTGGACGACTCGTTTTCCCAAACCCGCTTAAACTCGAAGCCCCCGAACGCTCATTGCGCCTGATTTCTCGCAACCCTGTCGATCTTGGTGGATTTGAATGCCAACTCGAGATGTGGGTGAAGGACTAATTTTCGTAAATAAAAAGGGCGACCAACGGCCGCCCTTTTTTTGGATAAGTTAAGGGATTAGAAGCCGACGCTATTCTTGGTTCCTTGTTTTGTAATCGCCTTCTCTTCTTCCCACACCGAGAGACCCGTTTTAACCTCTGTCAGCGAGAGCTGGAAGGTGTAAGTGGCTTGGCGTGTGGAACCTGCCTTCGCACGATTCTCAAGGATCTTCCCGGAGAGGGTGTAATCAGGGGTAAGGGCAGGGGCACCTTTGCGTGCTTCAGCGGCTACAGTATCTTCGGTTGGGCCGACACCAATCGCTTTGGCCACGCGCGCTTTGCCGCTACGCGTAATAGAAACAGTCATTTTCTTCACAAGCATATCGACATCGAAATTGTCCGTCGTGTCATTGCGAACACGTCCAACCAGTAACACTGGCGCACCGCCATCTTTGGCTTTGCTGCCCGTGAAAGCGGGCGAGTCGTAAAGGGATTGCAACATGCCGTCAGCAGCCATGGCGAAGTCTTGCACATTGACCGCATCAACGCTGACAACGCCGGCACCTTTATTCGGGTCGACGTAGACAGCGGGACTGCTACATGCGCAGATGACTAAGCTACTTAGCAAGATAGGGAGGGTGTTTTTCATGGGATGTAAAAATTAGCGCATGGAAGCGGCACCGCCAACGTCGGTCATCCAAAAGCGGAACCGAACGGCCTTTGAACTCGGTGCAACTGAAATGAGACTTTGGACGCTACCAGCAGGGATAGTCGCCTCGTGAGCGACATCGACCTGACCACGCAAAGGCATGTCTTGTGCGTCAAGCCATTCGACGCGGTAGTTCAGACGTTGTGCAGATGACGTGGTATTTTGGACGAGCAGACTGATCTTAGGGGTGACGCCGTCTTCAGCGAAACCACGCTTTAGTTCTGTTGGCTCTGCACTACGATTGAAGTTTGGGTTTTCAGAAATGAGGGTGAAACCCAGTGGAGCATCCGAAGGCACGAGCAGAGTTGCCGAATGGCTGGAAACACAACCGATAGCTAAAAGCGCGGAAAAAAGGGTTAGAATAGTTTTCATGGTTGAAGGATGCTTGTACGCACAATGGCAGGGATTTGTGGAGAAATCGAGCGAATCGTCACGAGAACAACTCGGGCAGAAGGCAGCGGACAAGGCGTGGCACCTTTAAGAGCGCCACCGGATAGGTTAAGTGTGCTTCCTTTCGGTATAACAAAACGGCCTATTTGTATCTCCTGGGGTAACGTTGACCAATTTCGCAAGTCGGCATGTGCCGACATTGTCCCGTAAGCATTCGTTGCCATCAAAGTCGCTAGAAGGACGAATTCAGCGTTCGGGTCTCGACCACGACGCTTCGCATTATCGCTGGCAGCTTTATTGGCAACATAACCAGCCACCGCCTTCATCGTCGCCGAGGCTATAGCTCGATTCCGTGCAATGGGGTATTCTTCGCGAAACTCAGCATACACAATACCATCAACATCTGCCAGCGGGGCGAGCGAAGTGCGCACAAGGTCTTTGCTAGAGATTTCAACCATGCCAAACAATCTCGACTCAGGTGAAATCTCTGGAAGCGCTAGATTCACAAGCGGGGCGAGTGGATCGCCATAAATCAGCGGCAAGGTGACAACCTTCTCAGACCAACGTGGAGCTAAACCTGATTCATGAATAACATATACCACTGATTTACCTTCATCAGGATTTGGACGAGCGCTGCTTTCCGTCGCCAATTTTAAATCGGCTTGAATAAAGGGATTCTTGGGGGCGAGTTTTTGAGCTTGGTCGAGGGATTTACGCGCCCGCTCTAAATCTGAAGGACCTTCAGCGGTGTACAGATAGTAGATACCATTCAGCCAGACCGCGAAAGGGTTCATCGCATTAGCGTAGGACGTCGTTGTACTAAAACTGGCATGCACCTTGGCACGCGCTTCTGCAAGTCGGGCATCATTGTCACGTGCTTGAAACTGGGTGTCTTCTTTTGAAATGGCGGCTGCTTCTTGCTTCGCGAGCCGAACACGGTCCTGAGCAATACGTCGAGCATCGTCTTGGCGGAAGAGCGATCGCGTCAAAGCCACGCGTGCTTTTTCAGTCTCACCCAGTTCAATCCAACTAAGCGCTTCGTAGGTGGCAGCGAATATCCGATCAAGGTTACGACCGCGGTACTGAATCTGGTAGGGGTTGGAGAAAGTCGCTAAACCTTCCTGGGAGAGCGATAGGTCGGCCGCCGCATCCGCATCTCGAAAATAATCTTCCGCCGCTTCAAACGACTTCACGCTTTCGGCAAGCTTACCAGCACTGCGCTGTGTATTGGCTAACTCCAGCGTCCAGATGAGTGACGAATGGTCGTGCTCTTGCTGCGCCTTTTGTGCGACCTCGGCGGCATCATTGAATCCACCGGAGCGATAAGCCGTCTGAAACCCAGATAATTCAGTCGGGTAGGTGGCATGACAGCCACCGAGCAACATGCCGACGATAACCCATAAGATGCTACCCTTGTTCAATGTAGAGAAACAAAACACGCAAATGACATCCAAACGTGTATCCGGCTAACCGCAAAGTCAAAAAGTCAGGCGCGTTAGTTCAGTCGACTGAATGTTACTTACTTGGGGCATTTTTAATCTTTCGACGAATCCATAACACCATCCCGATTACAAGGTAAGCCACTGTCGCTATTAACCAAATAGCCAAGATAACTTGTAGGAGATTCATCGATAAGAAATCTCACGTGTGTATAAATGTAAAAA
>CANHHS010000027.1 GCA_947460445.1 Opitutia bacterium
CTCAGCCTGCAGCACGGCTACTTGAGCCTCAGCGCCTTCACTCCCCGCAAGACGTGCCACCAAGGCCTCTTGCTTGGAACGTACAGTGGCAGCATCGGGGCCGTAACGACGACGGAGATCGAGCCAGTTATTCATCCTCTGCTCGAGAGTTGCTGGAACCCCACCCGTGCCCAATCGACTAACCGTACGTGCAAAATCGGAGCGAAGATCATCCGCTTCGGCTGCCAATGATTCAAGTCGGCGAACGGCGTCTACTAAATCTGTATCGATACGTGCAGCCGCCGTACCTGCTTTGAGTAGACGTGGAAAAATAGTGCCGACGCCTTGACCCCCAAGTCCTGAATCAATTTGCGAAAGCAACTCGAGCAACTCCTGCGCGCGTGAGGCAACCGCATAATCGCGCTCTAAAAGCGTAATCGCCTCATCGGTTAAATCTAAACCTGAAAACTTTTCTAATTGAGACCGAACAAAAGCAGCTTCGTCTTCCGATAGCCGTTCAGCATTTTTAAGCGCTTCGATCCGCTGGTGAATGCCTCGCCATTGCGCATAAGCCTCCGCGTAGGCTGCAAGGGCGGCGGCATGTGCACTCCCGGCCTGGGCATCGAGTAATTCTAATTGCACTGACTCGCGCAATAAGCGCTGCGGCTCACCTGGGCCGTGAAAATCAATCCAGCGCTCCCCAAGACGGGCCAACTGTGCCAATGTAGCTGCAGCCCCGTTGACAGTAATTCGACCAGATTTTTCTGCAGAAACTGTACGCCTTAATAGCAGTCGACCGTCTTCACAGGCTGGTAAATCCATTTCACTTAACAACGCGTCGAGCACAGGATCGTCGACGAGCTCAAGCTCGGCTTCGACGACAGCTGCTTCGGCACCCTTCCGCACAATCGCTTTCGGCGCACGATTGCCTGCGAGTAATGAAAGCGCGCCGAGCAATACGGATTTTCCGGCACCCGTTTCTCCGGTGACGACGGTAAAGCCGGCACCAAACTCCAGCTCTGTGCGATCCATCAGGGCTAAGTCACGAATGGCGAGTCGTTGAATCATGCGACATTGGCACGTTGGCCATAAAGCGCTGACCCAATACGTATGCATGTTGATCCAGCGAGGATGGCAACTTCGAGGTCATCACTCATTCCCATCGAGAGCTCGGGTAAATCTATTTTAAAACGTACGACTAAGTCATCGCGACACGCGCGTAGACGGTTAAAAGCTTTCGCTGCAACCTCAGGATCATCCGAGAGCGGCGGCACTGTCATCAACCCCTCCACGCGCAAAGCGGGAAGCTGCAGAGCGGCTTCTAGCAACGCTGATGCACCGTCGATATCGGTTCCAAATTTTGCAGGGTCATCGCCAGCATTAACCTGAAGAAGTATGGGAAGTTTTTTGCCTAACTCTCCAGCAACTCGACCGAGTCGGTTGGCTAAATCAATGGAGTCGACGGATTGAATGCGGTCGAAAGTCTCTATCGCCAACTTGGCTTTATTTGACTGAAGGTGCCCAATGAGCTCCCATCGAAGTTCTTGAGGTCCAATTAGGCGCTTCGCAGCGGCCTCTTGAACGCGATTTTCGCCAACTGCTAAAATGCCAGCCCGGGCGGCGTATTGAGCAGCTTCGACTTGATGGGTCTTGGTAACGGGTAAAAGGCGTACAGAGGCCAAGGGACGGCCTGCTTTGGCACACGCAGCAGCTACTCGGCCGAGGACGGCTTGGTAGCGGGCTTGAAACTCCTCATAGGTGACCATCTGTTTACATATCAAGGGTTAAGGGGGTGGCTGTCAAATCTTGGCGAACATCCCTGGTTTTAGGGATTAGAGGCTCTAAACTTGATGAGGTTTGCTATTAGCCTTATTAATCACCCCCCATGCACATCGAGAACTTCAAAATCTTCTGTGACCTTGTGGACAACAAGAGCTTCTCGAAGGCGGCCAAACTCAATGGCATCACCCAGTCAGCCGTTAGCCAGCAACTCCGGGCGATGGAAAAACATTTTAACGTCCTGATTGTCGATCGCGGTCAAAAGCAATTCCAGTTAACCCGCGAAGGACAGCGCCTCCATGAATCCGCCCGAGAAATTTTAGGCCACTACGAGCGGGCTGCGGGCGAGTTGCAGGAAATGCGCAAAGTCGTCAGCGGCACGATCCATGTCTCTACAATTGTTTCGATTGGTTTGCATGAACTACCACCCTACCAAAAACGTTTCATGCAAGAATTCCCGCACGTTAATGTGCGCGTGGAATACCGTCGATCGAATCTCGTCTACGAAGATGTGCTTTCGAATGCCGTCGATATTGGCCTCATCGCCTTTCCTCAAAAACTCCGTCAGCTTGAAGTCATTCCTTTCATGGAAGACCAACTTGTACCTGTGTGCGCACCCAAGCACCCTTTAGCGAAGCTCGGTGAAATAGAACTCGCCGACCTACAGGGCTGTAAATTTATCGGCTTCGACCAAGATATCCCGACGCGCAAGGCGCTGGACGCTTTCTTCCGCGAACACCGCATCGAACTCGAGCCAACCATGGAGTTTGATAATATTGAAACGATTAAGCGCGCCGTCGAAGTGGACGCAGGCGTCGCCCTGGTTCCAGAAGATACGATTCGCCAAGAGGTCGAACAAGGCACCTTGATTAAGCTACGAATGCGGGATCGACGTATTGCGAGACCCTTGGCGATTATTCATCGCAAAGGCCGCGTGCTTTCCCCGGCACTCAAGCGCTTTATTGCGCTACTGATTGCCGGTAAAGTCCCTGTGGCCTGATTTAAGCCCGATGACGGTTTGCTGCACGCACGAGCGCGAAGGAAGGTAGTGCTTGTCCAAATATCAAACCCAGCCCCATGCCCACCAAAGCAAAGTCGGGCGGTTGATGAAGACATTGCCATGCAGCTACCCACCAAACTAAAGCGCCCAAGAGCGGCTCCGGTCGACGCCGCATGGTGCCCTGTACACAGGCATGGATACCGCCGAGCGAACAAGCCAAAGCCGCAAGCGCTGAAGGCGTTGCGAGCTCCAGAGCAAAAACAGCATGGGCCGACCCCATCAGCGTTACAAAAATTCCGAAAAGCAAAGCGGACCCTGTTCGCCGATTAGTTGGGATAATTTTCAGTTCTGCGCGATGCGCCCGAAGATAGTGAAAGGTCGCTAAAACCCCAAGGGCAAGCGAGAGCACCCAAATATAAAGCAACCCACGAATAGGAATAGACCAGTAGAGAATAGCCGCTTGTAACAAACAGCACTTAGCTAAAAGCAGAGCCCAGACGCCGACTAAAAGATCAAGGATGCGGGTCTCGCGGTGCGCGCGTTCAAGAGAAAGAGCCAGCTCAGCATCCACTGGCGACGGGAGCGTGTATTTTAAATCTGAATGATCACTCATCCTTGCCAGAGTTTTTGTTTATAAATCGAAGCGACTGTCCGCGGATCGACTTCTGCCTCCCAACTTTTATCTCCACGTTGAATACGCTCAGCCAAGGTACGCGGCTGACAGCTCAGCGCGATGGGATTACAGTCCGGCACAGCCACTAATGATCCGGCTAGTTTTAAGTGATTTAATAATCCTTCTACACCTGGGTGAAGCCGTAGCGAATCGAGCGTAATAACTGCATCATCCGGGAAAGTATACCCATCCGGAAAACAAACACGGCGAGCAACAGGGTCTTGATAAAGTCGGTTGAGTTGTCGACCAGACATCGGGTAAACGAGCAGTCGCACTTGGGCTTTAAAAAGCCTCCCTAATGCTTCCAGCAGGCCACCTTCCAAGGCTGTATAATTCTCGGTATTCAAAATTTCGACTAAGTTATTCACCCCTGAGACAAGCGTCACCGGTCCTGTGGTGTAACGACGGAAGTAACCCGGGAGCCGGTAATAGCCACGCCATCGAGAAATAAGCATCGGGTAGCCGAGTTCATTGGCCAAACGCGCACGTGCCACAACGTCAGCCTCACTGGTATGATCATCACGCAAACTGATTTCGAGCAGGCTCACTAAATTCGCACTAGGCGTAGCCTTCTTACCTTGCTCGAGCATATCCAGATTAACATGTGAAACAGGTCGCAGCGATCCACGGGCAACCAAGACGTCTTTATGGTGGAAGAACTCGCTCGGCACTTCTGGTTGACCACTCGGACCAAAAAGAACCGCGTCGGTTAAACCTAGACGTACAAGACGAATCGCGGCCTCGGCGGCATTAAGGTGTGCTAAGGCTGGCCCAGAAAAATCTAGACGGTCAACCTCAACGCGCGAAGCACCCACACCTTCAATCAGTGCATTGAGGAGCGCATCATTGTGATCGCGTGCATGAAAGGCCGCATGGATTAAATTAACGCCGACAATTCCAAGCGCATCTTGCTGGCGGGCAGCCAGACGATCCCAAAGGCGCAAGTGTAGGATAATATCCGAAGGCTCTGCACCAGGCTCATGCTGGAAGCGCAGCCCCATCCAACAGTGCCCTTGCCCGACACCGTCATGCGGCGTCGTGGCGACGGTATCCGCGAAAACAAAGAATCGCGAAGTCTTGCCGCGCTCTGGCCCTAGCCGATCAACCAAAAGGTCATACTCGTGGGCAAGCATTTGGGTTAGACGCTCGCGCGAGACGTAACGCTGCGGATGGCCGTAAATAGCATCGCTGATACGCATGTCATACGCCGACATACTTTTGGCGACCGTACCGGAAGCACCGCCTGCTTTGAAAAAATGTCGGACAACCTCTTGGCCGGCCCCAATTTCAGCAAAAGTCCCGTACACCGAGGCATCAAGGTTCAGTGCCAAGGCCTTACGCTCGGCTACAGCCGACGCTAGGGAGCCTGGATCAAGGGATTCAGTCATAACGGTACTTAAACGCTATCGGCTCATCTGGCAAATGAGTTTGTCCTCTTAGGAGAAACGCTCAGATTAAGTCCATCCATGAAAGACTTCCTTAAAAGCGTCTTTGCTTCTGCCATCGGCTTTAGCCTCACCCTGCTCGCCGGGCTTCTGGTGATGATTGTGTTCATCACAGTTATTGCGACGCATGACCCCAGCGACGGTTCACGCCCTACACACATTCAGTCAGGTACGTTTTTAATCATTGGGAATGGTATGACCATCAATGATACCCCAGAGCACGGCTCTCCAGGTATCGGGTCCTTGCTCTCTGGGGCTAACGACATGCCGCAAGTCGACCTCTACCGAGCACTTGAAGCTCTAGACCTCGCAGCTAAAGATCCAAATATTGCTGGTATTCTCATGGTCGAAGGCCTCGACGCCGGCTTAGCAACTAGGTCCGAACTTCGAAAAGCTCTTCAGGATTTTATTCAGTCATCTAAAAAACCAGTGATTGCTTGGATGGAGAATCCTTCAACAGGCGAATACCACATGATGTCGGCTGCCAAAACACTCATCTTGCATAAATCAGGCGAAGTTCAGTTTGCTGGCATTGCATCGTACTCAACCTATTGGGGAGAAGGCCTGCGCCGCCTCGGCGTCGGCGTGCAAGTCACTAAAGTTGGTAAATATAAATCCGCAGTCGAACCACTCATTGGCGACAAAATGAGCGAGCCCGCGCGCCAACAGTCACAAGAACTAGTAGATGATATTTGGAATCGTGAGATGGCAGATGTCGCCCGTGCTCGCGGGATCCCTATAGCCCAATTACAAAAAGCAGTCAGCAGTCCTGGAGTATTTTCGCCCCAGCGTGCACTTGAACTAAAACTGGTAGACAAGGTTATGCAGCGCGATGAATTGATTGCTGAGGTCATCCGTGCGGGCGCTACCGACGACACAGAAGGCTCTTTCCGACAGGTATCCCTCACTCGATATGCCGGTAAGGTAAAGTTGCCGAAAGGCAACGAACAGGTCGCGGTTGTTTACGCCGAAGGCGAAATTGTTGACGGCATGGGTAGCCCTACTTCGGTTGGTGGAGACCGTGTCGCAGCAACGCTTCGTCACTTGCGTAACGACGAGAAGGTTAAAGCTATTGTCTTACGCGTGAATAGCCCCGGCGGATCTGCCTTTGCCTCAGAAATTATTCACCGCGAACTCGAACTGCTACGCAAGAAGGGTGTGCCGATTGTTGTGTCGATGGGCGACCTAGCTGCAAGCGGCGGCTATTACATCGCTTCACCAGGAAGCACGGTCATCGCAGACCCCATGACCATCACTGGCTCTATTGGGGTCTTTGGCCTCCACTTCAATTACGGCGAACTTGCGGCCAAGCTTTCACTGGCAACCGATGGCGTCAAAACTTCAAACCACGCTGACCTGCTCGCAGTCCATCGTCCAGCTACCGTCGAAGAACTAGCGATTGTCCAAGAGTCTGTCGACCGCGTCTACGAAGAGTTCCTCGGGGTTGTTGGTAGCGGCAGAAAAATGAAACGTGACGATGTGCACGAAATTGCCCAAGGCCGTGTCTGGTCGGGTGCACGTGCACGAAAGATTGGCTTGGTTGATTCTTTCGGCGGCTTACGCGATGCGATTGCGGAAGCATCGAAACAAGCCAACCTTAAGAACCCTGGAGTTGTTCAGTATCCTAGCTTACACGAAGACCGTCGCTCTTTAGCGGAAATGGTTCTTTCCGATAACAAGGAGAGCCCTCTTTTCGCCCGAACGGCTAAAGATCCTGTGATGCAACTGATTCGAACCCAGTGGCACCAAGCCGAGGCTATGCGCAACTTAAACGATCGCCGCGGCATCTACCTGCTAGCACCCCTACGTATTGACGACCGCTAACGCGCTTTAGCGAGCTTAGCGAGCAGGCGCCTTCACCTGTTGCGCAGAATAAATCTTTTGAGCCATCGGCAGAAGCTTTTGGAGGTCCTGGATGCGCGTCTGGTCTGATGGATGCGTCGAAAGAAACTCAGGCATACGAGCTCCAGGTTCTTTTGAGAAACGCTGCCAAAAGGTGACTGATTGAGCCGGGTTATAACCCGCCAGCGCCATATAAACAACGCCGAGCTGGTCGGCTTCAGATTCATGTGAACGACTAAAAGGCAGGATAACGCCAAGGGTCGCGACAGCACCATAAGCAGCCATAGCCTGTTGGTGCTTCTCGGCAGATTGATCACGCGTGGCTTGGTCAACCGCCACGGCTCCGACAGCAGCCGCAATGCCCTGAGAGACTCGCTCGTTGCCATGGCGGCAGACAACGTGCGCAACCTCATGTCCAAGAATGACGGCAATATCTTCGTCCGTCGGCGTCAGCCGGAACATGCCAGAGTTAAAACCGATTTTGCCACCGGGCATGGCAAATGCATTCGGCTTGTCATCGTTAATAATGGCAATTTCCCAAGCAGCTGGCGGCGGCAAAGTTGCGTCACCATAGCCTTTAGGCGCCGTACGCGCTGCAGTAATAACACGGAGTGCAATTGCTTTCACCCGGGCAAGGCCCGCAGGGTCATTAGCCTTGGGCATCTGCGCAAATGCTGCTGAGGCCTGCTCTGATAAAGCGGATTCACTAGCGAGATTCAACTGGCTACGCCCCGTTCCAGGAACCGTCCGGCAGGCACAGAGAGCTGCCGCGAATAATAAAAGGAAGGCTCTCACGACTTGATTAGGCAACGGGGTCCTTCTTCGTGGTTGGCTTCTCAACAACTTCATCGGCGGCATCGGTGTAATACTTGCTATACGATGCATCGTAAGAGTTCGTGTAGAACGCAGCGAGTCGGTTAGCCATCGAATTAAGTACAGCGCCCACAATCGGAACGCCAGCTTCGCGCAGTCGAGCAATACACGACATCGCATTACGTTTCTTCACGAGGTTGAATCGCACCACATAAATCACTCCGTCGACTTTGGGCACAAGGTGCAGGGCGTCAGACACAGCACCGAGAGGTGGTGAGTCGATAAAGATGCGGTCATAACGCGTGCGCAGCTCGCGAATGAGTTCATCGAACCGTGGACTGTTGATGACTTGTGTTGGGTTCTTACAAACACCTCCGACCGGCAGGATGTCTAAGTTGGGCTCGAAATCTTTCAAGATAGCTTCATCAAGCGTGATCTCATTATTGAAGTACTTACTGATACCATTCTCGGTCTCAATGCCCATCGAAGGAGCCACATTAGGGAGGCGTAAGTCGGCATCGACCACGAGTACGCGTTCACCATGTTGAGCGAAGGTCAGGGCAATATTGGTGGTCACGAATGTCTTACCTTCACCCGGGCGCGTGGATGTTGTTAGCAAAACTTTCGCACTCGCAGCCGATGGGTTAATTTTCATGACCGAGTGAATCGCTCGAAGCGATTCAATCGCCATCTTGTCCTTGGTCTGGCGGGCTAAGAGTGCTCGGTCCGGGCCATAGGTATCGCTCGTGCGCGGCACAGTCCCGATTAACGGTAAACCAAGACCGCCTTCAATATCCACGGCAGATTTCACGCGGTCATCGAAGACCCCCAGCAAAACAACAAGTCCGATACCAGCGGCTAATCCAAGCCCGATACCCACAAAGACATTGAGGTAGTAGTTTTTGTTAATCGGACGGTCGGATACCACTGGTGTATCAAGAATGCGGACAGAAGTAGATGTTCCTGTCGTCGACGTGCGCAATTTAGCGTCTTCGTAACTTAGTTTTAAGCGATTTAAGAAATCTTCGCCTAAACGTATTTCTTTTTCGATCCGCTCGAGTTCGATATTCGCACCCTGTAACCGCGCAATCTCAGCTTCCTTGCCAGCCAAAGAGCGCTCTGCGGCAATGAGTCGCTGCTGCGAACTACTACGCAATCCAGCCAGGCGATTAACCGACATCTCGATAGCCGTCTTCAGTTCGCGCTTCGTGACGTCGAGTTGTTCGCGGCTTAAACGAAGTGTGGGATGACTTTCGGTATATTTCTTCTCAAGGGTTTCAATGGTGACCTGCAGCTCGCTAACCCGGTTGTAAAGGGCGGATACGCGATCGTCTGATTTAACCATCGGAATTAAGACAAGGTCTTTACCTTCTTTTTTAAACTGCTCGATCTGCTCCCAAATAATTGCGAGCTCGTCGATCTGCCGGCGCAACTCCTCGCGATCTTTAACCAGCGCACCACGCTCAGACCCTAACGTATTGGTGTCTTTCACAATCGCGAGCATGCGCTCACGACCCACTAATTCATTCTTGTCGAGGTAGAGTCGATTGAGTCGCTCCTCCAGAGACTCAATTTCTACACGCGCCTTTTCGACAAGAGGGTTCGTGACTGTCAATCGTTCGTCTTCGCTATTCTTCTGAATCGACTCGCAGAAAAGCCGACAGACTTGTCGAGAGAGGTCGCGGTCGGGATGTGTAAATTCGACATTCACGATCATGGTCATTCTTTGCGCTGCGATACCACGTTGCCGTCCGAACACCTCTTGTGAAGTAAGTGGTCCTGAAAAAATGTTTCCGGCTTGGTAGGGCTCGAGCACTGCCTTGCGCTCACTTGTCGTCAATCGTCTTTCAACAGCCTCAATAATGCCTGAGCTCTTCATCACTTCGATGGCCGTATTAAAGTCATCGGCGGACATAATTGCGTAAAGCTCCTCACCTGCGCCACGTCCCGTAATATTGGGAGCGTATTTATAAACCTTTAGACGACCGGATGCACGGTACTCTGGGGTCGCATTGACAGTGTAGATTAACGCCGCCGTTACAAAAACGAGCACGGTGAGCACGAGGTACCACATGCGCTCACGGAGCATGAGCATGTAATTCGCCAGGGGATTGACGCCGGCTGCCTGACCGTAACCTGGGGCTGGGGCAGACCCGTAGCCGCCGTAACGCGAGTCACCATAAGTGCCGTAGCCGCCATAGCCACCGTAACCACCATAGCCACCGGAGTAACTCGTGTTACCGTCGTCGCGCTGGCGCAAAATGTAAGAAGATGGCATGGTAAATAGGGTTTAGATACGGCTTTCGCGCACAAAGACCTGATCGTCATCTTCGAGCAGAACGTCGGGGTCTTTACCTTCTTCGATGCGGCTTACATTAATCTCAAACGTACGCACGCTGCCGTCGGGTTGTTTGCGACGGATGATGACGCCCGAACGATTACCGCTACGAAGAATGCCACCCGCCGTCGCAAGTGCTTTCTTTAAAGTAATTTCTTCTTCGGGCGGAATGGGAACAGGGCCCGTCTTGCCAACGGAACCATCGATATAAATCCGGCGCTCAGCGTAACCACGAATCTCTACGGAAACTTGCGGGGTCTTAAAATAAACACCGAATCGCTTGGCAAGTTCACCTTGGGCCTCTGTCATCGTTAAGCCGGCAATCTTAACCAAGCTGTCATCTTTCAAGAATGGGACGTCGATCGTGCCGTCTGTATTAATCCGTCGTTCCACAAAAGTATCGGCTTCATTAATAACCCCAATCCGGACGAAGTCGCGTGCCCGCAAGTGATACGATTCACGTACAGGGCCTGTAGCTGGATCAGCCGCTTCTTTTTCCTCAGAAGGCATGAGTGACTCGGACGTCCGACGCGCCGTCGAACAGCCAACAAAAATCATGGCTAAAACAGAGAATGATAAGGCTCTGACAAAGCACATACGCATAGCATAGAGGGTGGACAATCTAGCCCACGGGTCAACAGACAGATGCTTACCAGCGCAAGTTAGCCTCAATCGACAGTTGATTTACACTGTAGATACTAGGCTCTAAGGATCGGGTCAGGGAATAGCCCGCCGTGTAGGTCCAATGGGTATTCGGGGAATAGGTAGCATTGAGACCAAAGGTCGCCGTACGCACGTTTAAGGCAGGCTCAACCATCGTGTCACTGTAACCCGTGGTAAGCGCAGCCCTGAACGACTCGTCGTAGATATAATTAAGTCCGTACTGACTGGAACGAGTCGTACTGCGCTTACCGGAAGCAGCGATACTCGCATCATCGGTAAAGGTTAGCGAATGACTTGTTTTATCCGTCAGGGTGTGACTGATTGAAATAGAATAGGAGGGGTTGGTCTCCGCACCCGCACCGCCATCATATTTTGTCCTCAGAGAGCCAGCTTTGATTGTGAGATTGATTTTGCCCGAAGGTGTTGGCTGGCCAGTTAGCGTTACACCATAAAAATCTTTGGTGAATCCCGTATACGTCAGAGGGGCTGTCGAAAGCGTAGCGGCATTTATGTCCGTCCAGCCATGCTCCCAAGCCAGACCGATATTTAAACGTTCGCGAATTTGAAAACGCACATCGAGAGGGAAGGTCCAGCTCGTGTTCTCCGTTAAACCTTGAGTATTGTAAGTTGGCGTCGTTGCTGGAGCTACAATTGGCTTTGCGAATGGGTCGTAACGGTTACTGCTTCGCGTGGCACCTAGCGTCGCGTTGAGCTTCTCGGTGAATCGATAACCAATCGTGGCTGAGTGCGAATACGTTGCTTGACGTGAAAGCGTGCCTTCGGCGCCTTGACCCGTAACTGCGGCTTCTTGAACGCCGTTACTTGCACTTTCAACATAACCAGCGGAACCCGAAACCGTCAGCGGACCACCCGTATCAAACGAGAAATTAATGGAGGCGTTGTCGCGCTGATCATTTAAATCTCTCTGCGCGCTATCGAGAAACCGCACGTAATCACGTCGGAGCGAAACAGAGGCTGAGAAATTCGACTCTTTGGCAAAATCGATGTCAAATCCTGGTCCGAGCGACCAATAAAGTCCTCCAGGAGGCAAACCAGCGGCAGATCCTAAGAAGATATTACTGTCGTAGGTCGCCTTACCTTTGAGCGTAAAATACACGTCCAGATTGTCACCGACTTGCAGCAACGGGGAATCGGGAACCCAGCCTGCGTGCACGGTGCTCGCAGCAACGAGTAGGGATATCGGAAGGGAGTGAGTCATCCGCGGGGTAGTTATATTTAAGGGCGGAAAACCCTTTGAACAAACTAAAATTGATACCAAAAAAGAGACTGCCCCACCCTTCAAAGGGCCGGGGCAGTCTTTGTCGCTTTTTAAGCTTAAACAGTCGGTACGACGCGGATTCGGCGGTACAGCGGGAGTCCAGTGCCTGCAGGGACTAAGTGCCCCATAATCACGTTCTCCTTGAAGCCCGTGAGATGGTCGCGCTTAGCCATAGTTGCCGCATCGGTAAGGACGCGCGTGGTCTCTTGGAAGGAAGCTGCGGAGATAAACGACTCTGTTTCCAGCGACGCCTTGGTGATACCCAAGAGAATCGGCTCAGACTCAGCAATCATACCACCGTTGCCTTGGATTTTACGGCACTCTTCAATCAGGACTGTGCGGTCAACGTGTTCGCCCCACAGGTACTGGGAGTCACCTGGGTCGGTGATACGAATCTTACGAAGCATGCGGGCAACGATGATTTCGATGTGCTTGTCGTTAATGATAACGCCCTGTGTGCGGTACACCTTTTGAATTTCAGTGATGAGGTAATCTTGTACGCGCGACTGCCCGAGAATATCGAGAATGTCGTGCGGATCGATTGCTCCATCCGTCAACGGTTGACCTTGTTTCACCTTCTCGCCTGCAGCGACGGTGATGTGCTTGCCGTGAGGGATAAGGTGCTCTTCTTCGCGGCCGACAGCGTCGACCACAACAAGCTTCTTCTTACCGCGAACGGAAGGCTCGAAGCGGACGGTACCATCAATCTTGGCAATCTCGGCTGCGTCCTTAGGTGGACGTGCTTCGAAGAGCTCAGAGATACGTGGCAGGCCGGCTGTAATGTCCTGCGTCTTGGCAGCTTGGCGAGGGATCTTAGCGAGGGATGAACCACCGACTACGTCGTCGCCATCGCCGACTTCCACGCGGGCACCCGCAGGAATAGCGAAGGTTGCGAGCGGCTTGCCACGAGCGTCGACAATCTGAATCTGTGGATTCTGTTCGTCGGAGTGCTCGATGACGTACTTGAAGACGGAACCAGAGTTGTCGCGCTCTTCGGTATAGGTCACACCTGGGATCATATCCGCAAGGCGGATCTTACCAGGGGCATTCGCGAGAATAGGCGTGAAGTTCGGATCCCAGCGGCAAAGTAAATCGCCCTTGGAAACCTTCTTACCGTCTTTAGCGCCGATAGCAGCACCTGCGACAATACGGTATTCTTCGAGAACTTCGTCGTTTTCACCCAGCAAGCGAAGGGAGCCGTTGCCGTTCATGGCGACGGAGAATCCGTCGTCGAGTTCGACGCAGTTTAAATCAACGTGCTGAACGCGACCGTTAGCCTTAGCGCGAACTTCAGGAGTCTTCAGCTGAGCGACGCCACCAATGTGGAAGGTTCGCATGGTCAACTGTGTACCTGGTTCACCGATCGACTGAGCCGCAATAATGCCGACGGCTGTACCGCGCTCAACCAGACGACCCGTCGAAGGGTCGAGGCCGTAAGCACGGGGAGGGATAGCGTTGACGCGCATGTGGGTCAGCGGCGAGAGCACCTTAACGCGCTCAATGCCTGCCTTCTCAACACGAACGACCGCAGCCTCGTCAATCAATTCACCTGCCTTGATGAGTACTTCAGAAGGATTGAGAGGGTTGACTACGGCATCCGCTGCACAACGGCCGAGGATACGTTCGGCCAACGGCAACAACACTTCGTCGCCGTCGTAAATATTGGCTTTCCAGATGCCATTCGGAAGATGGACATGGACGCGATCCACGCCAGCATCTCGCAACTTAGCGATCAGCTCTTCGGTGAGGACATCGTCTTCCTTCGCCAAGGTCTTGGGTGAGCCGCCCGTAGGATTTGCAACGACCAGAGCAATGTGGCGACCAATGGAAGCATCACCAAGGGTGATGACTTCGCTCACAGGAGGGCCAACGCTGTCATCGGTGACGATAACATCCATAGCCACGTCGCAAAGCTTACGCGTCATGTAACCCGCGTCAGCCGTCTTCAGGGCAGTGTCGGAAAGACCCTTACGTGCACCGTGCGTCGAGATGAAGTACTCGAGAACCGAAAGACCGTCACGGAAGGACGAGAGAATCGGGCGTTCGATAATTTCACCGGAGGGCTTAGCCATCAAACCGCGGGCTCCGCAAAGCTGTTTAACCTGGGCTTTGTTACCACGAGCACCGGAGTCCATCATCGCAAAGACGGGATTGATAATCCAGCGATGCGCGTGACGAGGGTCGCCCTTCTTAACGCCGGCCATACGGGATGACCCAGAGAGTGTGGTATACACGGACTGAGCAATCTGGTCTGTCGCAGCATTCCAAATTTCAACGACTTTATTACGACGTTCTTCTTCGGTGATGGAGCCGTCCGCGATATCGCGGTGGCACTTGGCAACACGGTCGGAAGCTTCGCGCACAACCTTCTCCTTTTCCTTCGGGAAGATCATGTC
>CANHHS010000028.1 GCA_947460445.1 Opitutia bacterium
CGTTGATGCCATTGGCGAAGACGGCGAGTAAAAGATTTATTTTTCAGTAAGTCTCGCACCCCGGTTCGCCGGGGTTATTTTTTGTCTATGTCTATCCGCATCGACTGTGAATACCTTGGCGATCTTCGCGTGCGCGCTGTTCATGCTCCATCTGGCACTGTATTACACACGGATGCTCCCGTGGATAATCACGGCAAAGGTGAATCTTTTTCGCCGACCGATTTAGCGGCCACTGCACTGACGACCTGTATGGCCACCATTATGGCTATTCAGGGACGTACCCTCGGCATCGAACTTCGCGGCATGCGCCTTTCCGTTGAGAAGCACATGACTGTTCAGCCCCCACGGCGTATCGCCCGCCTCGTGCTTCGTATCGATATGCCTGCGGGCGTCCCCGAGGACGCGCGCCTCAAGCTCGAGCGTGCCGCCGCCGCGTGTCCAGTGCACCACTCATTGCACCCGGAGATTATTACCGAGGTCAGTTGGAGCTGGGCTTAATTTCAGCGAGAGGTGAATTGAATCTGCGCCGACGGGAGAGATGTAGAAGTCACACGCAGTGTTGTGACGCCGGCCTGTTTCGCCCGCACGATGGCCAGGCACTTTCCGCCGAAGGCTCTGCGTTCAGGTACGGAGAACGTTGTCAGGTCGGTCGCGTCGCCGTTATCGACCGCAACAATGTCTCCACCTTCCACAGTGAACTTTAGGTTGTCCACTGCCGTTGGCACGACGCGACCCTGTGCATCGACCACCTCGACAGTCAAGTAGGCGAGGTCGAGATTGTCGGCGCGTATGTCAGTGCGGTCGAGCGTGAGCCGGAGCGAAGCGGCCGCACCAGTGGTCTCGCGACGTCCCTCAGCCCACAACTTGCCGTTCTTCGTGACAATCACCTTGAGCTCACCGGGTGCGTAGCGCACATCGTTCCAGACGAGACGGTGCTCGCCCTTCGAGCGGTCGCGGATGCCAAGCGACTTACCATTAAGGAAGAGCTCGCCGCGGTCACCGCTGGTGTAGACATGCACGGGCGTTACCTGGCCTTCGCGCCCCGCCCAGTTCCAGTGCGGGAGAATGTGGGCCATTGGCAGTTCGTCACGCCAGCGCGCTTGGTAGAGGTAGTAGCGGTCTTTGGGGAAGCCACAGAGATCGATGATGCCAAAGTACGAACTGCGCGAGGGGGCACGGTTGCCAAGGCGACGGAGTTCCGCCATCGCGCGCTCGCGCTCCGCCGGGTCGCGGAAGTTGAGCGCATTCGTCGTGTCTTGATTGTAGGGCGTGGGCTCTCCGAGGTAGTCAAAGCCCGTCCAGACGAACTCACCCGCCACGGAGGCATCGCGGTCCATCAGGTCGAACTCGAGGTCTGGTTTGGCTGCCCATCCAGGAGCATAGAGGTCGTAAGAGCTGACCTGAAACTCAAAGAAGCCCTGACCTTTATTGTCACTTACAGGGAAGTAATACTTGTCGCGCGAACTCACGCAGGAAGATGTTTCGCTCCCGAGGCGCGTTTTACTCGGCATGAGTTTCGCGGCCTCCGAGAAGATGTCGCGGCTGCGCCAAGGGTAGTTCAATCCAACGACATCGAGCGTAGCGGCAAAGCCGTTACGCACGGACCCAAGGTTATTCATGCCGGCGGTGACAGGTCGGGTGTCATCATGTAGACGCACGAGTCGGCGCAGCTCAGCACTGACAGCATGCCCTGCCTTGCTGCCCTGCTCTTCAATTTCATTGCCTGTACTCCAGATGACAACCGAGGCATGGTTGCGGTCGCGGCGGATAAAGGCAGCGACATCTCGTTGGTGCCACGCAGCGTAGTCGCGGTGATAGTCGTTAGGCTTCTTGGCGATGGTCCACGCGTCAAAGAGCTCGTCCATGACCACGAGTCCCTGTGCGTCGCACGCCTTAAGTAGTTCGGGCGAGGGCGGGTTGTGTGCGGTGCGAATCGCGTTACAGCCCATCTCCTTCAAGATACGAATCTGGCGTTGGATGGCAGCAGGGTAGGCGGCCGCGCCGAGGGGGCCTTGGTCGTGGTGAAGGCACACACCATTAAGTTTCACCACGCGTCCGTTCAGTAGGAACCCGCGTGCAGAATCCCATTGTGCGTCACGGATACCGAAAAGGATGCGCTCCGAGTCTACAATTTTTCCCCCGATCGAAACGTTTACTTCGACGGTATGCAGGAAAGGGTCGGTGATATCCCAGCGCCGGGGCTTCGCGACAATGAGTTCGCCCGTGTGTGCGCCATCGGTGCCTTTAACTAAACGAACGGTGCTAAGCTCGGTCGAGCCAGCGAGTAGCCGTACGGAGACGGTTGCGCTCGTTGCGCCCGAGCCTTCGACCTCTGCGCTGATGCGAAGCACGGCTTGCTCCGCCTCCGCACGCGTGGCGCGAATGAACGTGCCATCTTTCGCTAGATGTGTCGGTGCGGCGCGCACGAGGCGCACATCACGGTAAAGTCCTCCGCCTGGGTACCAGCGCGAAGACTTCGGCGGATTGTCGAGTCGCACGGCGACGACGTCGGTGCCGTCGCAACGAGCGAATGGTGTGATGTCGACGCGAAACGAGGCATAACCATAAGCCCACTCGCCTGCCTTTTGTCCATTGATGTAGATGGTCGGGTGCGACATCGCGCCGTCGAAATCCAGGTAAAGTTTTCGGCCACGGTCCGCCGCACTGAGATCCTTGAGTGTCGTACGATACCAACCAATGCCGGCCCAAGGTAGCTTCCCGGTCTCGTTTTCGAGATCCATGCGGAAGGGACCCTCGACGCCCCAGTCGTGAGGCACCGTCACCGCGCGCCAGCCAGCATCATCGAAGTTAGACTCGGAAGGCGTTCGACCCGTCTGCGCCGATGTCTTCCCTGGACGTAGCGGGTTGCTGGCTGCATCGAGCAAGCGCACCTCACGTGCACCAGCCCAAACTCCCGCAGGGGTTGCGGTCAACGTGAGACGGACGAATCGTCCCGTGCCGCGTGTTGCGATACGGAGGCGATCTACGTCTTTCGCGGAGGCTTCGCCTGCGAGCGTCCAGCGTGCACCATCATTCGACAGCTCAACTCTAACGGCCCATGCACCGCCACGTTCGAAGCTGATCTCCACCGCGCTCGGTGATGACGGCTGGGGTAACTCCGCCTGAATCCATTGGCCACCACCAGGTCTATCGGCACACCAGCGCGTCTCGTTGTCGCCGTCGAAGGCTCGCGAGGCCGTGTTGCCTTTGTCGGCTTCCTCGGAGCTCGCTGCGATGGGTGCATCGATTGCGCCGGGCTCGGCGAGCCGGGAACCGTCAGGCATCAGCCCGAAGCGCGCGAAGCGCCAATCACGCAGGGGGGACGTCTCGACGGCAGACAGCGACGCAGCGAGGAGTAGCAAACAGAAGGGGCGCATGGCAGTAAACTGCCAGCGCCCCTTTTCGGCCTCAAGGCCTTAAGTAGAAATCAGTGCGAGCAGCCGCAGGACCCATGTCCGCAGGAGCCGTCTTCACTGGTCGCTTTGCCGTGACCGCCGCAGCAACCTTCGTCGGTCGCTGATTTTGTTTCACCCGTTGAGCAACCGCAGCCACCGCCACCGTTGCCACCGCAGCAACCTTCGTCGGCTTGAGATTTAGATTCGCCGCTCGAGCAACCACCACCGCAGCAACCGCTGGACTCTTGGTGAGGGTGTCCGTGGGCTAGTTCAGTCGGTGTTGCTGGGCGCACTTCGACAACTTTGACGGCAAAGTGAAGAGTCTTTCCGGCGAGCTCGTGGTTACCATCGAGCACAATTTCGTCGGGCTTAACTTCTTTAACCGTGAGAACGCGTAACCCCGCATTGGTTTCAGCATGGAAGCGCATTCCGACCTGTACCGTATTTCCGCCCATACGTTCTGCGGGAACATTCATGATTAGACGTTCGTCAAATTCGCCGTAACCTTCGGCTGGTGGCACAGCGACTTTCTTTTCGTCGCCGGCGGCCAGTCCCTCGAGAGCTTTCTCGAGGCCTGGGATGATATTACGTCCACCGTGGAGGTAGGCGAGGGGTGCCCCGCGGGAAGCGTCGAGCACGGCACCTGTTTCGTCCGTGAGGGTGTAGTCGAAAGAGACAATATGGTCCTTGGCGATGCGCATCGTTGTATGGGTAATTAAAAGTGAGAGGACTTTGGTTTCTCGCAAGCGGTAATGACAATCTAAGTTAAACCACTTTAAAGGGGACTAATTTAGCCGAGAAATTATGAATCTTTTCGGCGCAGATCGCGCATCGGTTCAATCGGTAAAATCTCCCCGGGGAGAGCTTTTGAAGGCTTAACGCCCAGTCGCCCAAGCTCTTCGCCTTTCGGACGCACCTTGAGCTCGAAGCTACCAAAGGCGTCATTCAGGCCTTCGACAGCGTTATTCATGTTTTTACGAGCACCCGCTAAGTGTTCTGCAAAATCAGCCACGCGCTTATAAAGCTCCGTTGCCGTATCCGCAATTTCTTGAACTTGTGCTGCTTGGGCGTGTTGCTGCCAGGTAAGATTAATTGCACCAAGAAAACCAATGAGCGTCGCAGGGGTGGCGAGCAGGATGCCTTGTTTGCCTGCATCAATCACCAGGTCATTATCCGCTTCAAGGGCCGTGCTTAAAAGTGATTCCGCTGGCAGGAAGAGAATGACCTTGTCGAAGGCTACGAGTTTTTGTTCGCGGCCAACAACGGTCGGATAGTCCTTGGCAGCGAGCGCCTTGATGGTGGCGCGAAGTTTCTGGGCGTGATCGCGTAGAATTTCGGTACGGTTGGTTGAGCTGGGGCTGATGATGGCTGCGTCTAATTCTGGAACTTTTGAATCAATGATCACGCAGCGGTTGCCGGGGAGGCGTACGACCAAGTCAGGACGTTTGTCTTCCGAAGAGACTTGTTCTGTAAAGTCGCAGTGCGGGCTCATCCCGGCAGCTTCGACCACACGACGTAAGGTTTGCTCACCCCAGCGACCGCGGTGCGAAGAGGACTTGAGGACTGCCGTAAAGTCACCGGTCTGCGTCGCTAGAGTCTCGGTCGCCTTGCTGAGATTTTCCATGCGCTCACGTACGCCCGCAAGGGCATCGTCCTGAAGTTTCATGCTTCCCTGAAGCGTTGTGCGGTAGTCAGCTAAAGTTGTTCTTACTTGTGCGAGTAGCGGTTCGACGCGTGCGGTGACTTCTTTCGTCACATCAGGAGTCATGGCCCTTAAGATGTCTTGGCTCTGCTTTGCAAACGAGTCGCGGAGCGCAGCGAGATCTTCAGATCGGCGCTGATCAACTTTTGCTAATTCAACCTTATGGCGCTCTTCGGCATTCGTGAGTGCTTCGCGGATGGATTTACTCTCGGCACTCGCTGCGGCTGCACGCTGCGACGCTTCAGAGTGTGCCGCCCGGGCTGAATCTAATGCAGCTTTCGCTTCACTGAGCTGACGCTGGAGTTCAGTAACGATGGCTTGAGCGGCCCCGTCTCCTTGAGGTTTGCGAATAAACCAAGCAACGCCGAAGGCGAGAGCGCCGACCAAGAGTGAGATGAAGATTTCCACAAGAATATAGAAGTACGAAGAACGACTTTAGCAGGCGAGCCAAACTAGCCAACAGCAAGTTTACCGAGGGTCGGCTTCAATAGCCTTCGCATTGCCAACAATCCAAGCAGCGACGTAAGCTGAAGAAGCCATGACCCCGTCCGGCTCTTCGCAGGGCTTTCCGCGTAGCCCAACGAGCAGTCCGATGTGGATGGCTTGTGCAACGGCAATGCGTGCAGGGGTTGCGTGTCGTTCAAGCCACGGATCTGTTTTTTGGACGACGTTTACAGGGATGTGACCAAAGACTGCTTTGCCGGTGAGCCAGGCCTGGGTGCCGGCATAGACAAGATCGCGATCACCTAAGTCTAGGTGGAGCGTAAATTCGTCGCCGGATAGTCCGGCAACAAGTTGACGGTCGACTTCTTGAGCTAAGAGCCGCGCTTTGCGTTCAGCTGGGCTGAGTAGGCCAAATTCCATTTCTGGGTTTAAGGCATCGGTGTCCCCGAGGTGCTCGAGGGCATAGTTTTGCCACTTCATGAGCCACGACTTCCAGGCGCGCGATGTGCGAGGCGGGGGAGGCCCAATCCATTTAGGTATATCATCACGCATAGCGGAGTGGGTTATAAATAAAGAGGCAGAAGGCTGCGGACAAGCCATAAGTGAACACCTGTTCACTATATAGGCCTGGAGCCCCTTCAACCCCGTTCCTTGGAAAAAGTCGGTCAAACTAAGTGTTTTTTGGCATTTTTACTGAACGACTTTTTCGAATGCCTGTTACATCTTATCTCACCGTGGCTTCCCCTAAACAATCCGCACTTTCACTTAGTTTGCTACTCGCTGTAGGCGCGATGGCTGAGTCTGCGCCCGTTGTGCCGGCGCCCGTTACGCCAAACGTTGCGGTGGCCGCTGCGATACCTGCGTCGAGCTTGTCAGGCTCGGATAAAGTTGGTCCTGTTATTTTGCGCGACGAAACGGTTTCGCAAGTGATCGAACTTTTACAACGCTGGACCGGAAAGACCGTTCTTCGACCCCAAGCACTTCCTGCCAATACCTATAATCTTTCATTACCCGAAGGAGCCACGCGCGACGAAGCACTCCAAGCGCTAGAAACCCTTTTAAGTCTCAACGGCTGTGCGATTATTGGCCAAGGCGATAAATTTTTAAAAGTTGTTCCCAATGCAGTCGCGCGCACCGAGACACCAGCTTTGATTGCGGGCTCGACCCTTGGGCTTCCTCCGTCGGGTCGTGTGGGTGCAAAGATTTTCCACCTCGAGTTTATTCCTGCCACAGAGTTTTTAACTCAATTGGCGTCGACCCTGAATAGCACCTTGGGGGCTCCTCCAATTGTGTTTGCCCGCACCAATTCTATTTTGGTCACCGACTCGGTTTCCAATCTCCAGCGCATCGAAGCCATTCTCAAAGAGCTCGATCACCCGAAGATAGATTTTGGATCAAAGGTTTATACCTTGGAGCATGCCAATGCAGCCGATGTGGTACGCAAGTTAACCTCACTCCTCGCCGGACCTCTCTCAGGTCGATTATCCAGCGGCACAACGTTTAGCTCAGATGATCGTACCAATCGCGTCATATTGCTCGGAGACCCAAGGCAGCAGACATTCTTTGATGGCTTAGTTGCTCAACTCGATGTGCGCTCGGATCCGAATACGCATACGGAAGTCTTGCCCCTGCGTCATGCCAATGCCCCTGATATTGCGACCTTGCTTACTCAGTTGGTAACGGGTCAAAAGGCTGCCCGGGCAGGTACCGCTGCGACCAATGCGAATAAACGTACAACCGCGACCCCCACTGCTCAGGGAAATGCTGCGACGCCTGCCACGCCTGCGGCGGCCGTTGCTGCAGCTGCCGAGCAAGGTGGCGCGGATGAGTTTAGTCAGTCCGTTACGGTGGTTGCCGATACGCGTAGTAACGCCTTGGTTGTATCAGGCACGACCGACGACCTCCGACTGCTCAAAGATTTAGTGGACCGGATTGATATTCTTCTCGCGCAAGTACGTATCGAAGTGGTCATTGCAGAAGTCACGCTTACCGACAACGCATCCAGCGGCTTAGATCAACTCGGGCTGACAGTTACCGGAAGCAAGCTCACTGGTTTTTCGGGTGCGGGCGCTGGACTCAATGTTACCAACGGTTCAGTTTTCCGCACGCCAACGGGTGATAATGACCTTTCGGCAACCATCGGGCTTACGTCCACGCCGCGTAAGAGTGACACCAATATTCTTTCTAATCCCTCGGTCACCACCACGCATAACAAGGAAGCAACAATCTTTGTGGGTGAATCCCGTCCAGTTGTCACCGGTACGACAAGTACTCCAGGCGCTACTACAGGGATCACGACTTCATCCACTGTCACCCAGCGCGACATCGGCATTCAGCTCAAAGTCCTTCCGTTGATTGGACAGGATGGATCGGTACAGTTGCAAGTACAGCAATCCGTCGAAGACATTCTCGGAACGGTTCTCCTGGACGGCAATGAGCAGCCACGTATTGGTCGCCGCACTACGGAATCATTTGTCAGTGCGAAGTCGGGAGAAATTATTGTGCTCGGCGGTTTACAGCGCAGCCAACTTACCAAATCAAAAAATCGCTTAGGGCCGATTGCTTGGATTGGTGATCTGTTAGGTGGCTCGAAAGAAGAAGAGACCAAGACAGAGCTCATCATTTTCCTTCGTCCCTATGTATTGACGGGCACGCCCGTGGATAACGTGGACGCTTTACGTCGCGTGGATGGCACGGTACACAAAGAAGCGGTGCGGGCGATTTTCGATAACAAGCCAGGTTCGGCTGAAGGTTCGTCCAAGTGAGCACAGCTCGCCCCAGTTTACTGGCGGCACTGTCCGCGCGGATGGGCGACGCCCCAGCGGCGGCACTTCTGGATTTACCGGTTGAGGCCCGCCAGAAAGCACTCGCTCAAGCTTTGGCCACAGATGAAGCGGGAGCCTTACGTGCACTTTCAGAAATGTGTGGGTTGGTAGTTTTGCCTGAGCCCGCGGCCGATACCGAGGGCGTACGGCGCTTGCCAGCGCGCATGGCTGCAGAAGTTCAAGCCATCCCTGTGCTCTTGCCGGGCGCATCGTCGGATCGACTGGAATTAGCAACCGCTTGGCCTCCCGACTTAAAATCTACGGCTTGGGCAGCCACATTCTCGGCGCGCCGGCCACGCTGGCACCTCGCTCCCGCTGATCGTGTCGGTTTGCTAATCCGTGAAAATTACGGCGTCGGATCGGGAACTCTAGAGGACGATTCTGAAGACCAACCAATTTATGATGCAACGCCCGCTGATGTAGATGCGGATGCCGACGCTGCGGTCGTGCGATTTGTTTCCGATGTCTTAACCCAGGCTGTTGCTGAGCGAGCGACCGACGTTCACTTTGAGCCCCAAGAAAATTCGCTACGTATTCGCTTCCGCGTCGACGGGATTCTCATTCCCGTGCCGCTTCCTGATAACTTAGCGCGATTCCAAGATGCGATTATTTCGCGCTTAAAGATTATGGCTCGGCTCAATATTTCCGAGCGCCGCTTGCCCCAAGATGGCCGTATTAATTTCCGCGATGGCACGAATGTTTTAGATATTCGCGTTTCAACTATCCCGACCATTTATGCAGAGTCTGTTTCCCTTCGTCTATTGAATCAGCGGAAAGAGGCCTACGACATGGATCGGGTTGGTTTGGGCCCCGATGAGCAAGCTGCGGTTCGCCGGGTGCTCGCTTACCCACACGGCATTGTTTTGGTTACGGGCCCCACAGGCTCAGGTAAATCAACGACCCTCAATGCTTTTTTGCGCGAGATTAATTCTCCCGATCTGCGTCTCGTAACGATTGAAGACCCAATTGAGTATGAAGTGCCGGGAGCAAATCAGGTTCAGGCCAAACCTGAGATTGGATTAACCTTTGCGGCGGCACTGCGTAGCACGTTACGCCAAGATCCCGACGTCATCATGGTCGGGGAAATTCGAGATTTAGAAACTGCCGAGATTGCTATTCGCGCTTCCCTAACCGGTCACTTGGTCTTCTCCACGCTACACACGAACGATGCACCTGGCGCAATCACCCGTTTGGTCGACATGGGTATCGAGCCCTTCCTTGTCGCTTCTGCGGTTGAGCTGGTCATTGCCCAGCGCTTGGTGCGACGGCTTTGCCCTGATTGCTCGACAGCCGCCGCCCCTGATCGCGCACGGTTAGCTCCGGCGCTCGCTGCGTTGGGATTGCCGCTGTCTGTATTAGATGGCGTGAAAGAGCTGCGCCAGCCGGTGGGCTGTCGTCGCTGTCGTGGCACGGGCTATAATGGCCGCGTCGGCGTCTTCGAACTTTTCTTCCCCAAGCCTGCTCACGATCTCGTCGTCCGTCGCACAAGTAATCGTGAACTAACCGAATTTGCAGTCACCCATGGGATGCGTCCGCTAGCTCAATCGGGATGGCTTAAGGCTGTTGCCGGATTAACAACGGTTGAAGAGCTCGTGCGTAATATTGCGGCTAACGAATAAGCCATGCCGTCGTTTTCTTACCGTGCACGTGACGCTGCTGGGGCGATAGCCGAAGGCAAAATTGAGGCAGCCAATCGTCGCGAGGCCTTACGCCGCTTACAGTCACAAGGACTAACCCCGATTAGCTTAGGCGAATCCGCAGCTGCCGGTGCAGCGACGACTGGGAAGCTAGCTTTACCTCAAAGCAAAGAGCCAGGCACGCCCGAGCGCTTGCCATTCCTTGAGGCCTTAGATGATTTAGTGCGCGGCGGACTTTCGGCGGGTGAAGGCGTTCGCTTGTTGGCGCTTCGTTTACAACCAGGGCCACTTCGCAACTTAGCCGCAGGCATTTGGTCACGCTTAGGTGAAGGCCAAACCCTTTCAGCCGCGCTAGCCTCTTTCCCTAAAGTTTTTGATGCTCACTCTGTACACCTTGTCGCTGCCGGCGAAGCGACCGGAAGTTTGCGCGAAGTTTTAGCACGGCTGATTCGTCACTATACTGAACAAAGAGATTTTCGCCGCCGTCTGGTAGGCGTGATGGCTTACCCTGTTGCTATTTGTATGCTCGCCGCGGGCGTGGTGGCATTCTTTATCCTCTTCTTGCTCCCGCGGCTTCAGTCAGTTTTGACGTCGTTGGGCGGCAAGTTGCCTTTTTCAACGCGATTACTTGTGGGGGCTGCGGATGTTTTTGTCGTCACGTTCCCTTTTGTCTTAGGTGCGGTGATTATTGGCGTCCTCGCGATTATGCGTTGGCGTCGGACGGAAGAAGGTCGACTAGGCGCAGATACATTATTACTTCGCGTGCCCATTGCTGGAGCAATTGTCACGCGCATTTCCGTACTTAATTTTTGCGAGACATTGGCCGCGCTGCTTGAGAACGGAATTACGACGGCGTCTGCACTTCGTTATGCAGAAAAGACTGCACCCAATCGCGCACTGCGCGCACGTTTGCGTGCGGCGACCGATCGCGTTCTCGAGGGCGAGTCGCTCTCTCGCGCCCTGCAGCGCACCAAAGTTTTCCCCATTCTCTTGCTCGACCGTATTACGGTAGCGGAGCAGACGGGCAATTTGGCGCCAGGGCTTCGGGATGTTGCCCAGTCTTATCGCGTCGACCTCGATCGTTGGCTCGGAGGTCTTGCCACAACCGTTTCTTCGGCGGTGCTTATTGCAGCGTTTTCGACCGTCGGCTTTATTGCCTACGGAATTGTTTCCGCTATCTTCGAAGTCAGTAGCAGTTTCCGCTTTTAAACTTAACGGGCTACAAGTTCGACAGCGGTAACTTGAAGTCTCGCACTCACGCTATTTCCTGAGCCACGTTCAGCCTGTATGCTAATCGGCCCAAGTGCGAGGTAGGGCGAACTAGGCTGAATCGATTGGTAGAAGGCAATCAACGCAGAGAGGTCAGCGCGACGACAGGTTAACTGCACGGAGTGAACGGCAAATGCACCTGAGCGCTGTGTTTTGGGTGGGTCCGTGTTGACGTTGAGGCCGGCATTTTTGGCTAGTGCCATTGCTTCAGCTACGAGGCGTGCCGCATCGTATCCTTTGCCCGATTCAAGACCGCTGGTTGCCTTGGCGGCCAACGCATGAACCTCTTTGTCTTTGGCGAGCCAGAGGGTTTGCACTTCGGCTTCGGCCTGCGTTGTGCGAGAGGCTGACCAGGCTTCATTGAGGTGTCCGGCAGCTGTGGTGCACCAAAGGAATGCCGCGACGGTCAGTCCTAAAAGAATGAGGATGCGCTCGCGCGGGGCACGGCTAAGAAAAAGGTGTCTCATTCGGGTTTGGCGGCTTTGCGTAAGGCATCGGCGCGGAATGTAATAGTGATAGTGAAGGTGGTGTTTCCGTCTCGAGCGCGTAGATCACGTGTTTCGGTTTTAGAAATGAGCTTAGCCTCGGCTCGCAAGGCTTGCTCGAAGGCACTGACGTCTTCGGGGCTGGTTGTTTTTGCCTCAACTTCCAGTACGGCTCCACCTTTGCAAGAAACACCTTGGAAGGTGAGGCTTGCGGGCCGGTGGCTATTAACAATTGAGAGCATTTCGAAGGGCAGCGGTCGATTGTCGCCCAGTTCGGAAATTTTAGCCGACAGACTATTCAAGTTTTCAAGCTCTTGTACCTTAGGTCGATTGAGGTCGAGGGCTGCCATTAATTCATTTGTTCGCCAATTCATTATCGCAGCGCCTGCGTCGGTGGCGGCCGCAAGCAGCACGCAGCACGCAGCGATTTGTGCCATCATCCAGGCTCGCTTCTCCCATGCTGCTTGGCTGCGACGTTTTTCAAGGAAAGCCGCATCGCGAACGTCAGCATCGTCGAGCGATCGTGGAGCTACATGGTAGCTCGGCCCGTCAACCACGCCCACAGATAAGCCATTATCATCACCGCGGCCCTTGATTAAGCCGGAGATTTTGATGACAGGCGTATTAGCGGGAAGTTCTGCCAGTAAAGCGGCTTCAGCGGCAGCAGCTTCGGGTGTGCCATCTGCCGTCGCAAAACTGACCATCGAAGTCGGCAGGTTTTCGTTGGCTCGCCAAGCGAGGGCAATCGCGCGTTCAGCGTTAACGTGAACAAGGACTGCATTGGCATTCGGATTTTGTCCGAGAAGTGCTAAAAATTCCGGCACGACTGGAGAGGACGCTGGCCAACTGGCAATTTCTTCAGCTGTAAAGCGACGCTTATGTGCGGCGAAGGCAAGGGCGGAGCGACCATCCGCTCCATGTACTAATCCCAAGAGGAGTTGGTTGGCTGGGAAAGGGGAGCTGGCTTCAAGGGCGAGTTCAACTTGGCTGCGTGCGGGTGTAGCGGGATCGAGTTCTACGCGCATCACAAAGAAGCGATCCGCTGGCAGGAGCACCGCTTCGTTCGGCAATGGTTTAGGCAGCCAGCGCTGCAGTAATGAATTCATCGAGTTGTGCCAGGCACGGGGCGTGGGTTGGGCGCTTCGGTTAGGTTTTCTGGCTGAAGGGGTGAGTTATCGGAAAGGGCGGTAATGCTGGATTGATTGCGGGGAACTTCGGCGGTTTCAAGTTCGGCCTGCCCAGACGATTCACCCCATTCTAAAATGGGCAAGGGGTATTGAATAGACCCGCTCGCTGCGCCAGATGTTCCCCCTAAAGAAGAGCGCCCTGTCGTTAGGTTCTGCGTTCCGGCGGTTTGCCGGTTATTGGATTTAGTTTTCGTGCTGGTGGCACTGCTGCTGCTCGTCGTGCTTTTATTGGACAGCTGGAGTGATGGGGTATTTGTGCCTGTCGAGCTTGACTGAATGGCTCCTTCTGCGTCCGGATCAGCCATAGCCGCAGGGAAGGTTGCGGCAGTATCAAATGAGACAAGCATGGCAACTTCGTGTGTTGCTCGACCTTCACGAAGCGTAATGCGTGTCCGCAAAAGTCGGCAGAGAGTTCCAAGTCCTGCCGTGTTGGTCGCTCCCGCTACTAGACTGCGGTATTCAGTCATGCTACGAAAGTAGGGTGCAGACATTGAAGGACGGCGGCTGGGGTCCGTCCGGAAAGCCAGGGTTAGTTCAATTTGCCGATCATCAAAGCCTTTGGATTTAAGAACCAAAGGATCACAGGTATTAACATTCGTTGCCGAGAATTGATAAAGCGAAACGCAGCGCTTAAAGTCATGAAAGAGTTGTTTCGGCCTCGAGTCTTCGTCGAAGAAGAAATTACGAACGACGCCAATCGAGCGGAGCTCTTCGAAGGACCGGAGCGAACGCTCGGGTTGGTGGAAAGAAAGCCCAGCGCGTTCATAGGCTAAAGAGCTGGCTTGTTCGTCTTGGGCTTCATGCGCTGGTTTCATCCACGTGAAAAGTGCATCGCTCACCGTTTGAGCGTCCCGGAGTGTTAAGCCAAGTGCCTCGAATAGATTGGTTAGATCGAGTAGCGAGAGGTTTGGGAGCGATAATTTTGCACTCTCATCTTCGAAGGTGTAAGTGACGGTCAGGCCAGGGCGTACCCCAATCCCGGCATAACTATGTGGATCACCCCAGCCCTGTTCGGGTACGTGCATGCGACTGCTGTCGATTTGCCGAATCTCGGCGAGGGTCGCGACAAGCAACTCCGCTTCCGACCAAGCTTCTGAGCGCAGGCGTTGGCGGTCAGCCTCACGAGAGGCTAGGGCGAGTTCGAGTGAGTTGTCATCTATCAACCGGAGCATGAGCATGGACCCCAGGGCGACGAGCACTAGCACAACAATGACA